>JAJAYW010000025.1 GCA_026786005.1 Lysobacter sp.
ACCGGTAACGCGCCATCGCGCCCAGGTGCGCTCCTACATAACGTGCGTCGGCGCCATGTCGGCCTCCAGTAAAATCCACGCCAATCCGCGCCAATCCGCGTCCATCCGCGTCCATCCGCGAAATTCGTGGCCAAGCCGTTTTGGGCCACCTCTACAAATACGCTATGCCATCGGCAAACGCGTACGCAGCACCTTCAGCGCGCCATACACCGCCACCAGTACCACCATCGCGATGCCGATCGCCAGCCATTCCTTCGACGTCAGCGTCGCCACGATCGCGATCATCGCCGCGACTGCCAGCAACGGAATCGCCGGGCCGCCCGGCAACACGAACGGTTCACCGCGCTCACGCAGGTTCATGCGTTGCGCGCGCCATGCGGCGATGCTGACCAGGATGTACACGAGGCAGATCGCGCCGCCGGAAATCAGCGCCAGCGCGTCGAAGCTGCCGCCGAGTGCGAGCAGCAAACCAAGGCCAGCGTGCGTGGCCAGCGCCAGCAATGGGACGCGGTGCTTCGCGCTGACTTTTGCGTAGGCATGCGGCAGCAACCCGTCGCGGCCGAGTGCGAACAGCAGGCGCGACGACCCCAGCAGATTGCCCAGCAGGAAGCCGGTCATCGACACGCACGCAGTGAGCAGCAGCAACATGCGGCCCGGCGACCACAACGCGCCGGCGGTGTCGGCAATCGGCACGCCACTGGTGGCCAGCTGCGCACCGAGCACGCCCTGTCCCACGATCTGCAGCGACAGGTACAGCACCACCACCAGCAGGATCGCGACCATGGTCGCGCGGGGCACGCTGCGCGACGGATCGCGCACTTCGCCCGACGGCACCAATGCGGTTTCCATGCCCGAGTAGGCGAAGATCACCAACACCATGCCCGCACCGAGCGCGCTCAACGACGGCACATCGCCGATGGCGAAACTGACGTTGCCCCAGTCGACGAAGAACAGGCCGATGCCGGCGAGCAGGAACAACGGCGTCAGTTTCAGCGCGGCCAAGGTCGTGATCGCACGCGCGCCGAGTTTCACGCCGAACGCATTCAGTACGAACAGCGTGGCGTACACGCCGGTCAGTAGCATTGCGCGTGGCAGCGGTTGCGCGAAGAACGGTTGCAGGTTGGCGACCTGTACCGAGAGAGCGGCGGCGACTCCGGCACTCGACGTCACGTTACTGACCCACATCAGCGCGCCGGCGATGAAGCCGGCGAACGAACCGAAGGTCGCGCCGAGATAGGTGTACGGCCCGCCGGTGGCCGCGGCGCGGCTGCCGATGGCGGCGAAACACAACGCAATCGGGATGATCGCCAGCGCGCCCACGACCAAGGCCAGCGGCGCCGCGGCCCCCATCTGCGCCGACAACGCCGACGGCATGCGGAAGATGCCGCCGCCAACGATGATGTTCATCACTGCCGCAGTAAGCGCGAACGATCCGATGGCGCGGATCAGCGCGGCATCGCCTTGCAGCGGCAGCGAAGTATTGCGTTGCGCGTCGTCGGACATGCGATCCCCGGTGATGATCTGCGGTCGGCGCAGCCTCGCATGGACGCGGGGCAAACGCGAGTGGGTGGGTTCCTTCTCCCCTCGGGAGAAGGTGGCGCGCAGCGACGGATGAGGGCGCGGACGTTCAGATCGCAGTGGACCTTCCATGACGCGTCACTCTCCCGCCCTCAACTGTCGCTGTCGCGACATCTTCTCCCGGAGGGAGAAGAAAGCAGGCGCCCCGCGAACGGGACGTTCCTACAAAGCATTTCGCAACAGCACGCGGCTTAGAATGCCGCCATGAACATCCCCCGCGATTCACTGCTTGGCCAGGGCGTCGCCTATCCGCAGACCTACGATCCGGCGGTGCTGTTTCCGATTGCGCGCGCGCTGGGCCGCAATGCCATCGGCATCGATGACCCCTTTCCCTTCATCGGCCACGATCGCTGGCATGCCTACGAATTGAGCTGGCTCGACGCGCGCGGCAAGCCGCAGGTCGAGACGGCCACGCTGGTGGTGCCGTTCGACTCACCCAACCTGATCGAATCCAAATCGCTGAAGCTGTACTTCAACTCGCTCAACGCACATCGCTTCGATGACGCCGACATCGCCGCGATGACGATCGCCGCCGACCTGTCGCGCACTGCAGGCGCGCGCGTGGAAGTGATGTTCGGGTTGCCGATGTTGTCTGCGCACGGCGAGGCATCCACCTGCATCGACATGCTCGACCTTGCCATCGACGACTACGGTCCACCCAACGCGCAGCATCTGCTGGCGGATGCGGAGGCCGTGGTCGAGGAACGCCTGCACTCGCAGCTGTTGAAATCCAATTGCCCGGTCACCGGACAACCTGATTGGGCTTCGGTCCGCGTGCATTACCACGGTCCGCGGATGGATCGCGCGGGGCTGTTGCGGTATCTGCTGTCGTTTCGCGACCACGCCGAATTCCACGAGCAATGCGTCGAACGCATCTTTGTGGACGTGCTGCGGCAATGCCGGGCGGAGTCGCTTTCGGTGGAGGCGCGCTACACGCGACGCGGCGGCCTGGACATCAATCCCTGGCGAGCGACGCCGGGATTCAAGGCGCCACTGCCGGGGCGCGACTTGCGCCAGTGAGTGTGCTGTCGGCACTACTCAATGTTGCAAACCGATTTCACGCCGATCGCATGTTTTCTTAACAGCAACCATGCAACCGTGTCGGCACCCGCAGCACCGCAGGGGAGGAGCGCCCGCATGATCGACGATAAGAAATCAGATTTTTCAAACGTCCAGGGTGGTTTCAAGTCCACCGCGGATAGCAAAGAGAAGGCCGACTTTTCCAACATCCGCGGCGGATTCCAGACCACCGGTGTCGACAACACGCCGGCGTCTGCCGAACGCACCTACACCGTCGAATCTGGCGACTCCCTGTCGAGGATCGCCAAGGACCAGTACGGCAAGGCCAGCAAGTGGCGCGCGATCTTCGAGGCCAATCGCGACCAGATCGACGATCCCGACCTGATCCACCCTGGCCAGATCTTGAAGATTCCCGCCATCGATCTCGACGGCGACGGCGATCTCGACTGAGTGCATGCGGACGCACGCAATTGGTTGCGTGCGCTTCGTTGCAAACCAATCCGCTTGCCATCAATTCGTTTCAATCAAATCAATTTCGATCAAATTAGTTCGTTGCAAACAAATTCGTTCCAATCACCCACAGGAATTCACTCCATGAAGAACACCCGCCTGCAATACATCCTCATCGCCGCGCTGATCGGTGGCGTGGCCCTGGTCGGCTGCAAGAAGAAAGAAGACACCGCCATCGTGCCGCCGGTCGCCACCGAGCCAATGCCGGCGCCCGCACCGATGCCGATGCCGGCGCCCGCTTCGGACTTCGCCGTCAACAGCATCGACCTGGGCAACACGGTGGGCGCCGACATGAAGGTGGTGATGCCGGCCACGACGTTCGCGCCGAAGGACACCATCCATGCATCCGTGTCGACCACCGGCATGGCCGCCAATGCCAACGTCACCGGCAAGTGGCTGTTCCAGGACGGCCAGACCGTTCATGAGGACCCGAAGACAGTCACCACCACCGGACCGGCCATGCACGATTTCAGCATCAGCAAGCCCGACGGTTTCCCGGCCGGCAATTACAAGTTCGAGTTGTGGGTCAACGGTGCGCTGGCGCAGACGCGTGAGTTCATGGTCAAGTAAATCGACTAGTCATCCGCTTTCCCATTGGGGAGCAAGCAGGGGCGCGGCGCGCGCCCCGCCCCGGCGTGGTGCCCCAAGGGGAAGCGGGTGACGAGTGGATTTTATTTTCCAAGAAATAACCCGGCTGGGGCCGCCCCCCCGTGGCCCCCCACACGCAC
>JAJAYW010000026.1 GCA_026786005.1 Lysobacter sp.
CCCACTTCCCACTTCCCACTTCCCACTTCCCACTTCCCACTTCCCAAAAACCATGCCCTTCGCCCCCATCCCAGAACTCCTCGAAGAACTCCGCAACGGCCGCATGGTCGTAATCGTCGACGACGAGGATCGAGAGAACGAAGGTGATCTGATCATGGCCGCCGAGCTGGTGCGTCCGGCCGACATCAACTTCATGGTCACGCATGCGCGCGGTCTGGTGTGCCTGTCGCTGACGCGCGAGCGCTGCAGGCAGCTCGGGCTGCCGCCGATGGTGCGCGACAACACCTCGCCGCATGGCACCAACTTCACCGTCAGCATCGAAGCCGCCGAAGGCGTTACCACCGGCATCTCCGCCTATGACCGTGCCCACACAATTCGCACCGCCGTGCGTCCGGATGCGGACGCGTCCGACCTGTCGCAGCCCGGCCACATCTTCCCGTTGATGACGCAGCCCGGCGGCGTGCTCAATCGCGCCGGGCATACCGAAGCCGCCAGCGATCTGGCGTTGCTCGCGGGTCTGGAGCCGGCCGGCGTTCTGGTCGAAATCCTCAATCCCGATGGCAGCATGGCGCGGCGGCCGGAACTGGAAGTGTTCGCGCGCGAGCACGGGTTGAAGATGGGCTCGATCGAAGACCTGATCCGGCATCGCCTCGCCACCGAGCACACCGTCGAGCGCTTGGATTCTCGTGCGATCGACACCGAGCACGGTCCCTTCCAGTTGCACACCTATCGCGACCGGCTCAGCCGCGTGCTGCATTTCGCGCTGCAACGCGGCGACGGCGATGCCGCGATGCCGACGCTGGTGCGCGTGCACATGCAGAACCCGCTGGCCGATGCGTTGCATTGGCGGCGCGCGGACTTCGGGCCATCGGTCGGCGATGTCCTGGCCGCGATTGTCGATGCGGGACACGGCGTCCTGGTGCTGCTCGGCGAGACGCAGGACACAGACACGTTGCTCGCGCGTATTCGCGAACATCCCGAGCCAAGTCCGTCGCGCGGCGGTGCATTGGCCGAATGGCGCCGCAATGGCTCCGGCGCGCAGATCCTTGCCGACCTGGGGCTCGGCAAGCTGCGCGTGCTGGGCACGCCGCGCAAGCAGGTGGGGCTGGCCGGGTATGGGCTGGAAGTGGTCGAGTACGTGGCATTGCCCGCGCGCTAAACTGTCCTACCTTTATTCAAGCCTCCCCGCATGCCCCGTTACGAAGGCGATCTGCGTGCCCCGGAAGGCGCACGTTTCGCAATCCTGGCCAGCCGCTGGAATCCACGCATCACCGAAGCGCTGGTCGACGGCGCGCGCCGTGCATTGCTCGATAACGGCGTCGTCGAAGACGCCATCGACGTGATCCGCGTGCCGGGCGCGTGGGAGTTGCCGGTGGTGGCCGCGCGTCTGGCGGCGGCGAGTGGGCATGCCGCCATCGTTGCGCTGGGTTGCGTGGTACGCGGCGATACGCGGCACTACGAGCAAGTGGCCGACGGCTGCGCGGAAGGGTTGATGCGCGTGTCGCTGGATTACGGGTTGCCGGTGGCCAACGGCGTGCTGGCGACCGACAACTTCGAGGATGCCGAGGCGCGTGCGGGTGGTACCCACGGCAACAAGGGCGAGGAAGCCGCATTGGTGGCCATCGAGATGGCGAATCTGATGGAGCAGATGCCGTGAGCGCATTTGAAGCCGGGAGACGGGAGACGGGAGAGGGGACGTGGCAACCGCACTCTGTCACTGTCTTTTCGTCTCCCCTCTCCCCTCTCCCCTCTCACGGATGCATTGCATGAGCAGGCACCGTCGCAAGGATGGCATCGATCCGGTCGGGCGCTCGCGTGCCCGGCGGCGCGCGATGCAGGCCATCTACGCGTGGCAGATGTCGGGTGGCGACGTGACCGGCGTCATCGCGCAGTTCGCGCATGAGCAGGCGCACGAAACGGCCGACCTTGAATATTTCGAGGACCTGGTGCGCGGCGTCATGCAGCATCACGCCGACCTGGATGCGGCGCTGCTTCCGTTCATCGGTCGCGAGATCGCACAGATCGATCCGATCGAACGTGCAGTCCTGCGCATCGCGGCGTACGAACTGCGCCACCGGCTCGACGTGCCGTACCGCGTGGTTATCAACGAGGCGATCGAAACCGTGAAACGGTTCGGCGCCGAGCACGGCCACACCTATGTCAACGGCGTGCTCGATCCCGCGGCTGTCGAATGGCGTGGGGCGGAAGTCCAGGCGGCCAGGAAGATCTGAACAGCGTCGTATGCATGTGTTCATGGCGCGCGGCGGCGCGTTGGAGTCCATCGTGACCGATAGTCCCCGTGGCACGGCAGAATTCGATCTCATCGCACGGATTCGTGCGCGCGCTTTCACTCGCGATGATGTGATCCTCGGCATCGGCGATGATGCTGCGTTGCTGAAAGTTCCATCCGGCAAGCTGCTGGTTGTTGCGACCGATACGCTCAACAGCGGCGTGCATTTTCCCGTTGATACAGCACCCGCCGACATCGGCTGGAAGGCGCTGGCGGTCAATCTGTCCGACTTGGCCGCGATGGGGGCGGAACCCGCGTGGTGCACTTTGTCATTGTCGCTACCGGGTGCTGATGCGTCGTGGCTCGATGGATTCCTCGATGGTTTCCTCGAACTGGCGAATCGTTATCGCATTGTGCTGGTGGGCGGCGATACGACGCGTGGGCCGTTGTCGGTCTGTGTGACGGTGCATGGTTTGGTCGATGCGGACAAGGCACTGCGTCGTGATGCCGCAAAGGTTGGCGATGACATCTGGGTGACGGGGACGCTGGGCGACGCCGCGGCTGCGTTGGTGCAGTGGCAATCGGGGCAAGCGATCGATCCATCGTTGCGCCAGAGGCTTGATCGTCCAACGCCACGGATCGAAGCTGGGCTCGCGATTGCGGGCCTTGCGCATGCGTGCATCGATATTTCCGATGGCTTGCTGGTCGACCTGGGTCATGTCTGCGTTGCCAGTGGTGTCGGCGCGGAAATCGAAGTCGATGCGCTGCCGTCATCCGCTGCGTTGTTGCTGTTCGATGCCGGACAGCGACAGCACCTGCAGGCAAGCGGCGGCGACGACTACGAGTTGTGTTTCACAGCGCCGACGGCCGCGCGCGCCGGAATCGCCGGGGTCGCGGGCAAATGCGGCGTCGCGATGACGCGCATCGGCCGCATCGTCGAAGGCGCACGTGTGCATGCAATACCTACTGACGGCAGCGAATGGACGCAGCCGAAAGCGGGCTACGTTCACTTCGCATGACGCCTTCCCCAACGCTCGCATCGCGCCAAGAGCAGACTAGTAGGGCGGGTTGACCAGCTTCGCTAAAAGCCAACCGGCAATATCGCGAGGTCGCCGAAAGGCGGTGGGTCAAGAGCCCGCACTACGGTTTCGCCGATTCAAGCAACGGGGCGAGCGCATCGGCCGAGGTCATGGCGGCAACAGCTTGCCTGGATTGAGGATGCCGTCCGGATCGAACACCGCTTTGAGTTGTCGCATCAGCGCAAGCGTGGGTGGGTCGATTGCCTGCGGCATGAAGTCTCGCTTGAGCAGGCCGATGCCGTGCTCGCCGGACAAGGTGCCGCCGAGTGACAACGTCAGCGCGAACACGCGGGCGAGTGCCGCTTGTGCGCGTTCGCTTTCGGCGGAATTGGCCGGGTCATACAGGATGTTGACGTGCAGGTTGCCGTTGCCGGCGTGGCCGAAGGTGACGATCGTAAGTTCAAACTCGCGCGACAGAGCTTGAACACCATCGACCAGCGCCGGAATCCTCGACACAGGCACCACCACATCCTCATTGATCTTGCCCGCCGCGAGCGTGCGCAAGGCAGGCGAGAGCGCCTTGCGCGCGGACCACAGACGTTCGCGCGTGCCTTCGTCCGATGCAACTTCGATTTCGATCAGACCATCGCCCGAGGCGGCTGCCGTCAAGGCCTCGACTGCGAACGGCAGCGTCGCCGCGTCACCATCGGCTTCGATCATCAACAGCGCACCGGCGTCCGGCATTATCAGGTCGTCGCGCATCTCTTGCGTTTGACCAAGAAGCTCACGCGCCAGGCGCACGCATTCGCCGTCCATGAATTCCAGCATCGATGGCGTCACTGGTTGCGCCATCAATCGTGCGACCGCAGCCGCGGCAGAAGACACATCGCGATACAAGGCGCGCAGCACGCGACGCTGCTGCGGCACAGGCGTGAGTTTCAACGTCGCCTCGACGATCAGCGCCAGCGTGCCTTCGCTGCCAACCAGCAGGCGCTGCAGGTCGTAGCCGGTCGCGCCTTTGGTCGTCGCGCTGCCGCAGTGGATCACGTCGCCTGCGCCGGTGATCGCGGTCAGTGCGAGTACGTTGTCGCGCGTGGCGCCGTACTTCACAGCGCGTGGACCGCCGGCATTGCAGGCGAGGTTGCCACCGATGCTTGAATAATCGGCACTGGTTGGATCGGGCGGCCAGAACAATCCATGCGAAGCCAGCGCACGCTGCAGGTCACCGTTGAGCACGCCCGGTTGGACCACTACGCAGCGATCATCCGCACGGATCTCGAGAACGCGATTCATTCGTTCAAACGAGATGACGACACCGCCTGCAATCGGCACTGCCGCGCCCGTCGTGTTGGTGCCGCGACCACGCGCGACAATCGGGATGCGATGGGTGCGGCATCCGCGTACCAGCGCGACGACCTGTTCGCGCGTGGTCGGCAACGCCACCGCATCGGGCAGCGCCTGCCTGCGTGAATTGTCGTAACCGTAGGACAGGCGCTCGTTGGCGTCGGTCAACCATGCATCGCCGAGCAGCGCGGCAAACTCATTGAGCAGCGATGGCGGAATCGAACTCATGCGTCATCGGCGCGGAATGCATCGCGCAGCCAATGCAGGCGCGGCGATTGCGGATCGCCATCGGCTTCGACCACATCGAAGCGGCAAGCGCTGTGGGCGTATTCGCGATGCATCGCAAGGAACAGTTGCGCGGCGTGGACCAGTTTGCGGCGTTTGCCTGCGTGGATCGATGCCGCGCCGCCACCAAACCCGGCGCAACTGCGATACCGCACTTCGACGAACACCAGCGTGCCGCCATCGCGCCCACTGCCATCGAACATGACCAGGTCCAGTTCGCCGCCGCGATAGTTCGCATTCACCGCGATCTCGCGCAGTCCATTGCGTTTGAGGTAAGCGAGCGCCGCGGCCTCGACCACTGCGCCGCGCGCGCGGGCGTCGACCGTGGAAATGGTTTCAGCCGCCGCCGCTCGACAGCGGCATCGCCACGCCGCCACTGAAGGTGGACCACGCAGGCGTGCGCATGATGTTGCCGAATCCGTCGATGCGCAGATCGCCGGTCGCGCCCTTGACCTGCGCGTCGGAACCCGTCGCCAGGCGTTCGAGATACGCGGTGATCAGCCATGCGTCGTAGCCGAACGCGAACAGCCGCGCCGCGGGTCCGCGCGCGGTGGGGAGTGTTTGTCCGGTGGTGCTGGCAGCGGGCAGGCCCGGTGCGCCGCGCGTGCTCCACGCATCGCTCGGAAAGATGATGCCGTCCAGCACGCGATCCTGTTCCGCCTTGCCGGTGCCCGACATCAATTGCGATGTCGCCACCCGCGGTTGGCCGTTCAAGCCTGCTGTCGCCAGCATCGGCACAGCGACGCGCGCCTGCGAGCCCTTGACCGCCAGGAAAATCGCATCGATGCCACCTTCCTTCGCTGCCGCGGCTTGCAGCGCAGGTAGCAGGCCGTCGGCCGTGTCGCTGACGGTCAATGCATCGACCACCGCGCCGCCACGTTCGCCAAAGCGCTCACGGAATGCCGCGACCGCACGACGCATGCCCGCGTCGCCGCCACTCAACACCAATACGCGGCGTGCGTTGCGGCCGATCAGGTATTCGGCGGCAGAGATGGCCTCGTCTTCCGGCGTCAGCGAAAAACTCGCATTGCCCGCAGGCGGTGACACGTTGCCGCGATTCAACGCCAGCAACGGCACCGACAGATTGCCCTGGTTGAACAGCGCGCTGACTTCGTCACGGCCCAGCGGCCCTACCACGAAATCATTGCCTTCCGCAGCGGCCCGGCCGTACGCGGCAACCGCTCCACCGGCCGTGCCGGCGGTGTCGTAGAACTGGATTTCCGGACGTACGCGGCTTTCGCCGTAGTAACCGGCAAGCAAACCGTCGCGCACCGGCGCAGCGGCGGTGGCCAGGCTGCCGGACAGCGGCAACAACACCGCCAGTTTCAGCGGCGGGCGATAGCCGTCGCGATCGGCGGGCGGTCGATTGCCGGCATCGAAGCGCCATTGCGCGCCGCGATCAAACGCACGCGGCAGCGGCAACCCGCGACGCAGCAATGCGCGGCCGGCAAACGCGTACAACGGATCGCCAGCCGCCAGTGCTGCCGTATTGCCCGACAAGGTCGGATTGTCGAGTCCGGACAACAGACGCTCGATCTGTCGCGCGTTGTCCATCCTGGCCTGGCCGCCCAGTGCTGCGTCGTTGGCCGCGAGTTCCCTGGCTTGGGCGAACGCCGGGTTAAGGTTCTGGATGGGCCGGCTCTCGGGCCGTTCGCTGACCTGGACGGTGGAACAGCCCGCGAACAACATCGCGATGGCAAGGGCGAGGAAAATCCGTTTGATCATCTGGGCCATCTGCTTGTGGGTCATCTGCGGGGAGTAGGGCGGTGACAGGGCAACTGCGAATAGGATGATTCTACCCGTGCCGCATGTAGAGAGATGATGCAAACCGCCCCGAACCAAACCGGCACACAACAGACCGGCACGCTGTTCATCGTCGCCACCCCCATCGGCAATCTGGGCGACCTGAGTCCGCGCGCGCTGGACACCTTGCGCTGCGTCGCGGCCATCTGCGCCGAGGACACCCGCCACACCCGGCAACTGCTGGCGCATTTCGGCGTCGACAAGCCGCTGCTGGCGTTGCACGAACACAACGAATCCGACGTCGCCGACAAGCTGGTCGCGCGACTGCTCGCCGGCGACGCGCTGGCGCTGGTCAGCGATGCCGGCACGCCGCTGGTCAGCGATCCTGGTTACCGGCTGGTGCGCGCGGCGCGTGCGGCGGGGATCAAGGTCAGTCCGATTCCCGGCGCGAGCGCGTTGATCGCCGCGATGTCGGTCGCGGGGTTGCCGAGCGATCGTTTCGTGTTCGAAGGTTTTTTGTCGGCGAAGGCATCGGCGCGGCGCGAACGCCTCGCCATGCTCGCCAGCGAGCCGCGCACGCTGGTGTTCTACGAATCGTCGCATCGCATCGAGGATGCGCTTGCCGATTTCGTGATCGCGTTCGGCGAAGAGCGCCCCGCGGTGCTGGCGCGTGAACTGACCAAATTGTTCGAGACGGTGCTCGATGGCACGCTCGCGGAGTTGCTTGCGCGGGTGCGTGCCGACGACAACCAGCGCAAGGGCGAGTTCGTGCTGCTGGTGCAGGGCGCGGGCGAGGATGCGGATGCGAAGGTCATCGAAGGGCGACGCATCTACGCGAAACTATCCGAACATCTTCCGCCGTCGACGGCGGCGAAAGTTGCTGCGGAAATCACCGGCGCGCCGCGAAAATATTTGTACCGATCGGATGATCAAGCGTCGTAGCCCAGGTAACTCACGACTTGATCGGGGCACCCGGGGGATCTTCCTCGACGTCACGAAAACCCCCTGGAGCGGCCTGCGGCCTTAACGAAGCTGCGGTGTGCCGTAGGTGAGCGTGCGACAATCCCCACGGCGGAGTCGGCCAGGCAGTCGCGTCATTCGCATTCATTTCGGTGGATGCGGATGCCGAGGAAAGTCCGGGCTCCACAGGGCACGGTGCCAGGTAACGCCTGGGCGGCGCGAGCCGACGGAAAGTGCAACAGAAAGATACCGCCGAACGGTTCTTCGGGATGCGTGGCAAGGGTGAAATGGTGCGGTAAGAGCGCACCGCGAGTCTGGCAACAGGCCGGCACGGCAAACCCCACCGGGAGCAAGACCAAATAGGGACCTCATGACGTGGCCCGCGTCGGGTCCGGGTAGGTTGCTCGAGCGTAACGGTGACGTTGCGCCTAGAGG
>JAJAYW010000027.1 GCA_026786005.1 Lysobacter sp.
CCTGGGCGCGATGGGGCTCTACCGGTAAAGCCTAATCGCGCCCAGGTGCGCTCCTACAAAAAACTAGGCGCGCTTTTCCAAAGCGACTACCGCCGGCAGCGTTTTTCCTTCCAGGAACTCCAGGAACGCACCGCCGCCGGTCGATATGTATTCAATCTCACCGGCGATGCCGTACTTGTCCACCGCCGCCAACGTATCGCCGCCGCCTGCAATCGAAAATGCCTTCGACGCTGCGATGGCGCGCGCCAGCGTTTCGGTGCCGCCGCCGAAGGCATCGAACTCGAACACGCCGACCGGACCATTCCAGACCACCGTGCCCGCCTTCGCGATCATCTCCGCATAGCGCCTGGCGGTGTCGGGGCCGATGTCGAGGATCATGTCGTCGCTGTCCACCCGATCAACGGTTTTCACGGTCGCGGGTGCGTCTGCGCTGAATGCGGTTGCGACCACGACATCGACCGGAACAGGAATATCCGCGCCACGCGCCCTGGCATCGGCCATGATCTGTTTTGCGGTGTCGATCAGGTCGGCCTCGTACAACGACTTGCCGACACCGTGTCCCATCGCCGCGATGAAGGTATTGGCGATGCCGCCGCCGACGATCAGCTGGTCGACCTTGCCGACCAGCGACGACAGCAATTCCAGTTTGGTCGAGACCTTCGAGCCGGCGACGATCGCCAGCAACGGACGCGCCGGATCGTCGAGCGCCTTTGCCAACGCATCGAGTTCGGCCATCAGCAATGGGCCGCCTGCGGCCTGCTTCGCGAATTTGACGACGCCATGCGTCGATGCCTGCGCGCGATGCGCGGTACCGAAGGCATCCATGACGAACACGTCGCACAACGCGGCATATTTTTTAGACAACGCGTCGTCGTCCTTGCCCTCGCCGACATTCATGCGGCAGTTCTCCAGCAGCACCAGCTGGCCCGGCGCAACATCGACGCCATCGATCCAGTCCTTGACCAGCGGTACCTCGCGTCCAAGCAATTCAGACAAGCGACGCGCCACCGGCGCCAGCGAATCGGCCTCGCTCCACACGCCTTCCTGCGGCCGGCCTAGGTGCGACATCACCATCACCGCGGCACCTTTCTCCAGCGCCAGCTTCAACGTGGGCAACACCGCGACGATGCGCTGCTCCGACGTGATCCTGCCGTTCTCGATGGGGACATTCAGATCCTCGCGGATCAACACGCGCGTGTTGGCGAGGTCGAGGTCGGTCATGCGAAGGATGGTCATGGGTCTGCGTCCGTTGAGAGCCCGCCATTGTCGGGATTGGCTGCAGCGAGTTCAAATGGGAAGGCCGCGTCTAATCGGATACGCGATCGCGACCACCGCGCTTGGCGCGGTACATCGCCTCGTCGGCGCGCTTGACGGCAGCGTCGATGTCCCGCTCGCTCTGCGGCTGCGCGATGGCGATGCCGATGCTGACAGTGAGCGCGCCGCCTTCGCCGTCGGCATGCGGGATGTCGGCAGCGTGCACGCTCCCACGGATGCGCTCGGCCACCGCGCGCGCAGATACGCTGTCGGCGCCCGGCAGCAGCACCAGGAATTCCTCGCCGCCCGCCCGCGCCACCTCGTCGTCGACGCCGTGCAACGCGCTGCGGATCGCGCCGACCACGCGCTTGAGTGCGCTGTCTCCGGCCGGGTGACCGTAACGGTCGTTGTAGTCCTTGAAGTGGTCCACATCCAGCGACAGCAGGGCCAGCTGCGCACCCTGCTGCCCCTGCGCCTGCCACAACGCGCCCAGCGTTTCGACCAGCCCGCGATGGTTGAGGCAGCCGGTGAGCGAATCGGTGCGCGTCATGCGGTCGAGCTGGGCGATGGCGTCGCGCAACTCTTCGGTGCGCGCGGCGATCTCCCGCTCGCGTTCGCCCACCACCTGCTCCAGCGATGCGCCGAGCCGGCGTTGCTCGTCGAAACTCTGCCTCAAGGTGCGATACGCATCGCTCAACCGAGTTCCCAGTTCGTTGACGGTGATGGCCAGTGGCGCGAGTTCGGCCGGCATGTCGTCGATCGCGATCGGCGGACCCTCCTGGTCCATGGCATAGCGGCGCATCTGGCCGAGGACTTCGCCGACACTGCGATCGATCCTGCGGATCTGGCGCCATGCCACCAGCATGACGCCGCCTACCAGCAGCAAAACCACGCCGAACAAGCGCAGCCACTGCAGGCGCAATTCGGACGCCATCACCTGCGAGGGCGCCAGGATGATCAGTTGCCATCCCACCGACAGCGGCACCGCGGCAGCGTAGGCATCGCCGCCGTCGCGGAGGATGGCTTGCAGTTCGAGCATTGCGCTGCGCGAGCTCTTGGCCCGCTGATCGATGGCCGCCCTCACCTTCGTGACGACGTTACCCGACAGATTCTGCAGCGGCTGCATGGGAAGTCCTTCCGTGGCGTAGACCACCGTGCCCTTGCGGTCCAGCAGCAACATTTCGTATCCGCGGCTACGCAGCGCGCGGCCACGCAATGAGGCGAACGCATCGCTGCGGATCGAGGCTTCGACCACGCCGGCGAACCGATTCTGGCGCAGCAGCGGCGCCGACACCGCCACCAGCGGGTCGCGGCCCAAGGCTCGACCGCGGAAGGCGTCGGACACATAGGATTGTCCGGTCGCTGCGGGTACCTTGAAGTAGTCGCGGTCCCAGACCCAGCGCACGGGCGTGCCGGGAAGACGCAGTTCGGGGTCGCTGACACGCAGCCGGCCCGAGGCATCGGCCACCAGCATGGTCAGCATGCCGGGTGAAAAGCGGCGGCTGCGGATGAGATCCGCCTTCCACTCGTCAAGGTAATCCAGCGTGCCGGCGGCGCTGCGGCGCTCGGCCAGGCTGGAGACAACGGACAGTTGCATCGCAAGGAATTCGTCGATATCGCGGGCGGTGGATTCGGCCACCGACACGAGTCGTTCATCGGTCTGGAAGCGGTGCTGCCCGGCATCGTTCCAGAGCACGATCGCACTGAACAGCAGCGCCGGAAGCAACACGGCCAGCACGATCAGTTGCGCGAATTCGCGGCGCAGCGTCCAGCGCGGACGCGCCGGGCGACCGGTGTCGGATGTTTCGGATGCCCCCCCCATGCAGCCAAGCTACTGCGTGCGGCGCCGGCAGGCAATCAAGTTCGTCACGCCGGGGGTCAGGCGCCTGAATGTAAGCGCCGCACTCGCCGCGCAGCTGCCGTATGGCTGCCCCGCGTCGGCCGGCCTGATCCCGATCGAAACGGCTACTTCGCCGCCACGACCTTGACCATCTCCAGGCACTTGTTGGAATAGCCCCACTCGTTGTCGTACCACGCGATCAGCTTGACGAAGGTGCTGTCCAGCGCGATGCCGGCGTCGGCGTCGAAGATCGAGGTGCGGGTGTCGCCGCGGAAATCGGTGGCGACGACCTTGTCTTCGGTGTAACCGAGGATGCCCTTCAGTGCGCCCTCGCTCTGCGCCTTCATCTCCGCGCAGATTTCGGCGTAGGTCGCTTCCTTGTCCAACTCCACCACCAGATCCACCACCGACACATCGGACGTCGGCACGCGGAACGACATGCCTGTGAGCTTCTTGTTGAGCTCGGGGATCACCACGCCGACCGCCTTGGCTGCGCCGGTGCTCGACGGGATGATGTTCTCGAGGATGCCGCGGCCGCCCCGCCAATCCTTGTTGCTGGGACCGTCGACGGTTTTCTGCGTCGCCGTCGCCGCGTGCACGGTGGTCATAAGACCACGCTTGATGCCCCACTTGTCATTGAGCACCTTGGCCAGCGGCGCCAGGCAATTGGTGGTGCACGACGCATTGCTGATGATCGCCTCGCCCTTGTAGGTCTTGTCGTTGACGCCGAACACGAACATCGGCGTGTCGTCCTTGGAGGGCGCGGACAGGATCACTTTCTTCGCGCCGGCATCGAGGTGCTTCTGCGCGGTGGCCTTGTCGAGGAACAGGCCTGTTGATTCGATGACCACTTCGGCGCCGACTTCATCCCACTTGAGATTGGCCGGGTCGCGTTCCTGGGTCAGGCGGATCCTCTTGCCGTTGATGACGAGATGGTCGCCATCCACCGACACGTCGCCCTCGAAGCGGCCGTGGACCGAATCGTATTGCAGCATGTAGGCGAGGTAGTCAGGCTCCAGCAGGTCGTTGATGGCGACGATCTCGATGTCGTTGCCGAAGTTCTGCACGGCCGAGCGCAGCACGTTGCGCCCGATGCGGCCGAAGCCATTGATGCCAACCTTGATCGCCATGGAACGCTCCTGCAAAGACGTGGAAAGGAAAGACCGGTATTTTAGCGTCACCGGCCTTCGGCCCCTCATCCCTTTTTCGCCATGCGCCGATCTGCCGTTGTTGCCGCTGTCTTTGCACTGCTCCTCGTCGCGCCACTGGCGCATGCCTGGAGCGCCCTCGGCCACCGCCTGGTGGGCGAGCTGGCCAGCCGCCACCTGACACCCGCCGCCGACGCCGAAGTCCGCCTCCTGCTCGCGGGGGAACCTGACCCGACCCTGGCCGGCGTCGCCGTCTGGGCGGATACGCTGCGCGACAGCGATCCGGCACGGTTCAAGGCAACCTCCACCTGGCATTACGTCAACACGCCGCCGGGACAGTGCGACTACCTGCCCGAACGTGATTGCCCGGGCGGCAACTGCGTGGTCGGCGCGATCGAGCGTCAACGCGCGGTGCTGGCCGACCGCCGCCAGTCGATCGCGGCGCGGCGCGACGCGCTCAAGTTCCTGGTGCACTTCGTCGGAGACGTTCACCAGCCGATGCACGCAAACAATCACGCCGACAAGGGCGGCAACGACTACCAGATCAGCCTGCGCACCGCGATCCAGCCCGAGGCCTACGCACGCAGCCGCTACGTCGATGGCGTGATGGGCACCAACCTGCACGCGATCTGGGACTTCTACGTGCTCGCCGAGCGCGGCCTGACCCTGCCGCAATACGCACAGCGGCTCGATGCGCTGCCGTGGCCGCCAATGCCTGACGGGCCTCTGTCGCCGCCGGTCGCGTGGGCCGGCGAATCCTGCCGTCTGATCGGCGCGCGCGGACTGTATCCGGACTCGCACAAGATGGACCGCAGTTATCCCGATGCGATGCGCCCGCTGGCCGAGCAGCGCGTGCGCCAGGCTGCTTACCGGCTGAGCGTGCTGCTCAACGAAACGCTGGGGAACGCGGCGAGATAACCATGCGTGCCGATGTCGCCCCGTTCCACCACGCGCATACCGGCACCTGGAGCTATGTCGTTGCCGATCCGGCAACGCGGCGCGCGGCGATCATCGATCCGGTGCTGGATTTCGATGCGAAGTCGGGGCGCACGTCGCCTGCATCCGTCGCAGGGGGTCGCGAAGTGGCATGCGAAACCACCATCGGTGCGCAGAAGCGCGACAACATCCATGTGCGCGCAGAAACGGCTGAAAGTGAATTCGTGACGCTGCGCAACGCCCGCGATGCAACGCTGTAGATGCCTCCCCTGTTGGTGCCTGTGCTCTAGGTCAACCTCCGTGGCGGCGCATTTGCCGCAGGCCGAAGGCAGTGGCGTGCGCTACCTGAAACTTCCCATCGACCTGATGTGAGAAACGTGATGACAAAGAGGCTGTTTGCTCACTCGATCATGATCGCGTGCCTCGCCTCCACGACGACAGTCAACGCGCAACAGCATGCTATGCATGCGACGCAAGCACCTGATGTAGCGCTGGCGTTTCCCATCACCGTATCCGTGTATGCCGCGGCACTCGCCAAACTGCCGCGCGAATCGATTTCGACACGTGCACACGGCCAGGCGCTGCGCTGCGAGGGTGTATCGCTGCTTGCCGTGTTGCGCGCATCCAACGCAATGCCCGCCGAACCGCTGCGCGGCGCGCATCTCGCGCGTTACGTGCTGGTCAACGCGCGCGATGGCTACCGTGCGATCTATTCGCTGGCCGAACTCGATCCGTCGCTCGGCAACACAAGGTGTTGCTCGTCGATCGTTGCGACGGCAAGCCACTGGCTGACGAAGATGGTCCGTTGCGCGTGATCGCGCCCAGTGAATCGCGTCCGGCGCGCTGGGTGCGGCAGGTGCAGTGGATCACTGTTGTAACTGCACCATGAGTGAAACCGAACTGCTGCTGGCCGCGCTGTTCTTCATCGTCGCCGCACTCTATTCGTCGGTAGGTCACGCGGGTGCCAGCGGTTACCTCGCCTCGATGGCATTGCTCGGCTTTGCGCCGGAGCAGATGCGCCCGACCGCACTGGCCCTGAACCTGCTGGTCGGCGGCATCGGCCTGTTTCGTTTCTGGCGCGGCGGCCACGTGCGCTGGCGCAACGTGTTGCCGTTCGTGCTGGCCTCGGCGCCGGTCGCGTTCTTCGCCGCGCAGATCAAGTTGCCGAGGGAAACGTATTCGCTGTTGCTGGGGATGATTTTGCTGGTGGCGGCGTTCGGCGTGTTCCGCAGTGCATCGCGTGCGGAAGCCACCGACACGCTGGATGTCGGGCGCCGCGTGCCGTGGGCGATTGGCTTGCTGGTCGGTGCCGTGATCGGCCTGCTGTCGGGACTCACCGGCACCGGCGGCGCGATCTTCCTGACGCCGCTGCTGCTGTTCGCGCACTGGATGCCGACCCGCGAGGCCAGCGGCACGTCAGTCGCGTTCGTCTGGATCAATTCGTTGACGGGCCTGGCCGGCTTGCTGCACGCCACCGGCACCTTGCCACAGGCGTTGCCGTTGTGGCTGGGCGTGGTCGCATTGGGCGCGCTGCTCGGCACGCAGCTGGGCTTGCAATGGCTGCCGGTCAGGAAGCTGCGCTATGCGCTGGTGGTGGTGTTGCTGATCGCAGCGGGCAAGCTGTTGTTCACCTGACGCTGCGGCATATCTGAGGCTAGCCCCTGCTCGTGTAGGAGGGGCTACAGCCCCGACGGCTGGAATCTGCAAGCCTCGGGGCTGAAGCCACTCCTACAACAAGCAAATGAGCGCTGATCGCTTGTCGGCATGTCGGGCGTTACGCTCACTCCATGAATCCATCGCCATCCCCCGCCCGCTTCGATTCCCTCGACGACGCTGTCGAATCGATACTCGCCAGCATCCATGGTTCCTTGCACATCGGCGCGCCGCTGGGCATCGGCAAACCGCACCGGCTGTTGAACGCGCTGTATGCGCGATGCGCAGAGGACCCATCGCGGCCGTTGCATCTGTACACCGCCTTGTCGCTGAATCCGCCGACGGGCGCCAGCGATCTGGAAAAGCGCTTCCTCGGGCCGTTCGTGTCGCGTCATTTCGGCGACGCGGCTTCCGACAATCCATTTCCGCGGCTGGCCTATGTCGACGCGCTCCAGCGCGATGCATTGCCAGCGCACATCAGTGTGGAAGAGTTCTATCTGCAATCCGGTGCGCTGCTGAACTCGTCGCAGGCGCAGCGCAACTACGCGAGCCTCAACTACACGCATGTCGCCAAGGCGCTCGCTGATCGCGGCGTCAACTGCATCGTGCAGAAAGTGGCGAGCAACGAAGACGGTTCGCGATTGTCGTTGTCGTCGAACACCGACCTCACCTTCGACGTGGTTGATGCGATCATCGCGCGCGGCCTGCCGCGGCCATTGCTGCTTGCGGAGGTCGATCCCGAATTGCCATGGCTCGATGGCATGGCGGCGGTCGATGCGGATTTCTTCGATGCGGTGGTCTCGCCGCCCGGCCCCTACCCGAAACTGTTCGGCCTGCCGCGGCAGCCGGTGTCCGATGCCGATTACGCGATCGGCTTTTATGCCAGCGTGCTGGTGCGCGACGGTGGCACGTTGCAGATCGGCATCGGCGCGCTGGCCGATGCGTTGTGCCACGCGCTGGCATTGCGGCACACGGACAATGCGGCGTACCGGCGTGTGCTGCATGCGCTGGATCCCGACATCGCAACGCATCCGGCGGTCGTCACCAGTGGCGGACTCGATCCGTTCACCATCGGCCTGTACGGCTGCAGCGAGATGATCAACGAGGGCTTCATGCGGCTGGTGCAGGCCGGCGTGATCCGGCGCAAGGTGGCCGACAACGAAGCGTTGATGCGACGCATGGCAGACGGCACGGCCAGTGCTTCGGACCAGCTGTTGCTGCAACGCGACGGCGAGTTCCTGCATGGCGCGTTCTATCTCGGTTCGCCCGTGTTCTACGACTGGCTGCGCAACCTCGACGGCGCGACGCGACGCGGCATTGGCATGAAACGCGTCAGCGAAGTCAACGAGTTGTACGGCGGCAACGAAACACTCGAACGCTTGCAGCGTCGCGATGCACGCTTCTTCAACACCTGCATGATGGCCACCGCGCTGGGTGCGGCGGTGTCGGACGGACTCGCCGATGGCCGGGTGGTGTCCGGCGTCGGCGGCCAGTACAACTTCGTGGCGATGGCACATGCATTGCCGGAGGCCCGCTCAGTGCTGCTGTTGCGCGCGACGCGCGAATCGGGCGGCAAGACCGCATCGAACATCGTCTGGAATTACGGCCACAGCACCATCCCGCGCCACCTGCGCGATGTCTACATCAGCGAATACGGCATCGCCGATGTGCGCGGCAGGACCGACGAGGATTGCGTGATCGCGATGATGTCCATCGCCGATGCCCGCTTCCAACCTGGCCTTCTGGAAACGGCGAAACGCAGCCGAAAATTGCGCGCCGACGTTTCCGGCGATGCCGACTGGCAGCGCAACACTCCGGAACAACGGCGCGATGCTCTCGGCACATTCCGCCGCGATGGCACGCTATCCGATTACCCGCTCGGCAGCGATTTTACCGAAGTCGAGCAGCGGCTGGTCAAGGCGCTGGGGTGGTTGAAGGCGAATACGGCGACGACAGGCACGAAGCTGCGCACGATCACGAGTGCGTTGTTCTCTACCGAAGGCAAGGATAAGGAAGCACTCGTGCGTATGGCACTGGCATCGCCGCGATCCATCCGCGAGCAGCTGTATGCACGACTACTTGGACTGGCGTTGAGGCAAACCCGGTCGTGAGAAGGAGCCGGCTTCGAAGCTCCGGCCCCGACTCTCACATACACAATCCAACCAATTCAGCGTTTCAACCACTTCATCCACTTGCATCCGAAATACGCCATCACACTTTGATCTGGACCGAGCCGCCGCAGCCACACCAGGGAGCACTGGCTTCGGTATGCTGCGACGACCAAGGAGCCCCTCGGCCCCACATGGGTGTTCCAGACAACTCGCCAAGCTTGGGTTATAGATGCGCATTGAAGAACGCGAGATCGGTATTGAAGAGTTAGCGGCAGGCATGTATGTCTGCCGCCTCGACCGGCCGTGGACCGAGACGCCGTTCCCGCTGCAGGGGTTCATGGTCAATTCCGACGCGCAGATTTCACTGCTGCGAAGCTATTGCAATCGGGTCTGGGTCGACGTCGAGCGCGGGCGCGCAGCGCCTGATGCGCCTTTGCACACGTTGGAGCGCAGGCAGGGCGTGGAGGCGCTGGTCGGCAGTACGCAGCATTTCGATGTCACGTCGGTGGAACAGGAAATCCCGGTCGCGCGGGAGGTTCTCTACAATGTTTCCCGACTCACTGCCAATATCCTCGACTATCTCCGTGCTGGCCATCTGCTGACGGCGCAGGATGTCAATGCAGCTGCGGCGCCGATCGTGAAGAGTGTGTTGCGCAATGCCGACGCATTTTTCCTGGTCAACGCGATGCGCAAACGCGACGCCTACGGCTACACCCATGCGATCAACTGCAGCGCGCTTGCGGCCGCGTTCGGGCGTAACCTCGGGCTGCCGGAGGATGTGCTCGTCGAACTGGCGAGCGGTGGCTTGCTGCTCGACGTGGGCAAGGTGCAGCTGCCCCCCGGGTTGCTGGCGCACCCCGGGGTTTTGGATGCCGGGCAGATGACGCAGGCGCGCACGCACGTCGAACTGAGCCTGCAACTCATAGCCGGCAGCGGACAGAGCGCGATCGTCCACGACATGGTCCGTAGTCACCACGAGCGCTGCGACGGCTCTGGCTATCCCGACGCCCTGCAGGGCGCGGGGATCCCGCTGTTCGGACGTATCGCGGCGATCATCGACAGCTTCGACGCCATGACCAGCGATCGCCCTCATGCACGCGCCTTGCCCCGCCACGAGGCGCTGCAGCGGATCTACCGGGATCGCGATGTCCTGTATCAGGCTGAACTCGTCGAGCAGTTCATCAGTTGCCTCGGTGTCTATCCGACCGGCTCGCTGGTTGAGCTCAGCAGTGGGGAGGTCGCGGTGGTGATGGCGCAGAACCCGACGCGGCGGCTACGCCCCCGCGTGATGGTGCTGACGGACGCAGACAAGCACTTGCGCGGGCAGTTCATGCCACTGGACCTGATGCTGCAACCGGAGGAAGTTTCCAACCGGGTCGAAATCGTGCGCCCACTACCCGCCGGCGCACACGGCCTCGATCCCTCCGAGCTGTACCTGTGAACCGTTCCGCGCTCGTCGCGCTGCTCACCGGGCACATCGTCGATGACCAGGGGCAGGACGCGACGCTCGGCGTGATGCTGATACGGCTGCAACGGCTGCGTGAATTCCGTCTTGTCTATGGTTACGCGGCAAGCGATGCGCTCAGCGAGGCGGCGCAGATACGGATCGAGCAAGTTCTGCGGCCAGTCGACGTGGTCAGCCGCATAGGGGAATACGAATTCGTCGTGCTGCTGCCGGGCCTGCACGATCGCAATCATGCCGCGCTCGCCGGCAGCCGGGTGGTGCGCGCATTCCACGACCCGTTGTCGATCGACACACGCTCGGTGCTCGCTTCGGTCGCGATCGGCATCAGCGTGTTCCCCGAGCATGGCGCCGATGCCGAAACCCTGCTGCGGCGCGCGGAACTGGCGCTTGGCGACGCCGAGCGTACGAACGAGCGCAGCATCTTGTACAAGGTAGGCTCCGAGAAGTCACTGATCCCCTACGAATGGCTGCACGAGGCGATTGTCGCCAACCGGCTCGAGGTGTACCTGCAACCGATCCTCGATCTGAAGGCAAACCAGATCGTCGGCGCAGAGTCGCTTGCGCGCTGGAATGAACTGGGCCGGGGCATGATTGCGCCGGACGCCTTCATCCCGCTTGCCGAGGAGACCGGGCTGATCTCGGAGCTGACACGCTGGAGCCTCAACGCAACATTGCGCCACGCATCGATTGCGCGTGGCATCGATCCGGCGTTGAGCTTTTCGATCAACCTTTCGCCGCGCGTGTTCGGCCAGCGCGACATCATCAGCCAGATCATGTCGGCACTGAGTATCTGGGGCGTGCCTCCCGAGGCGGTAACCCTGGAGGTGACCGAGAACGCGCTGATGGAGGATCCCGACATGAGCCTGAAATTGCTGCGCCATCTTCGCGACGAGGGACTGTGCATTTCGATCGACGACTTCGGCGCAGGCTATTCCTCGCTCGCGTACCTCAAGCACTTCCCCGCAACCGAGCTCAAGATCGATCGGGCCTTCGTCATCGACATGCAACGCGATGCGCGTTCAGTCCAGGTGGTGCGTTCGATCATCGATCTGGGCCATCACATGCAGCTTGGCGTCGTCGCCGAGGGCGTGGAGGACGCGGTGACACTTGAGATGCTGCGCCACATCGGCTGCGACCGCGCGCAGGGGTTCCACATCCGGCGGCCAGCCCCAGCGGCGGAAGTGATTGCGGAACTGGGCCGCAGCCCACTTCCCGCGATCAGCTAGTCAATCCGATCCTGCACACCGTGGCCCGACGAACGCCGAAACAGTTCGCCTTGCGCCGTCAGCAGAGCGAGTTCGCGGCTTGGACCACGTTCTCGACCGTGAATCCAAAATGCGGCATCAATGCCTCGATCGGCGCGCTGGCGCCGAAAGTGTCGATGCCGATCACCGCGCCATCCAGGCCGACGTACTTGCGCCAGAAGTCGGTGACGCCGGCTTCGATGGCGACGCGCTTGCGGCAGGCATTGGGCAGCACCGACTCGCGGTAGTCGGCCGGCTGGCGATCGAAGACATCCGACGACGGCATCGACACCACGCGCACGTTGCCGCCGAGCTGTGCGGCCGCCTGCATGGCGAGGCCGACTTCCGACCCCGTTGCAATCAGGATCGTCTCTGGCTCGCCGCTGGAATCCTTCAGCACATAACCACCGCGCGCGATGTCGGCTACCTGCGCCTCGTCGCGCGCCTGATGCGCGAGCGTCTGCCGCGAAAAGACCAGGCAACTCGGACCATCCTTGCGTTCGATCGCGGCGCGCCATGCGGCCGCGGATTCGACCGCGTCGCACGGACGCCACACGTCGTTGCCCGGGATGTAGCGCAGCGAGGCGAGGTGCTCGATCGGCTGGTGCGTGGGGCCGTCTTCGCCGAGGCCGATCGAGTCGTGGGTGTAGACGTGGATCGCGTGCGCGCCCATCAGCGCGCTCATGCGCACGGCGTTGCGCGCGTAGTCGCTGAACACCAGGAAGGTGGCGTCGTACGGGATGAAGCCGCCGTGCAGCGCCAGACCATTACTGATCGCGGTCATCGCGAATTCGCGCACGCCGTAATAGATGTAGTTGGCGTTCGGGTCGTCGCTGGTGACCGACTTGCTACCGGTCCACAGGGTCAGGTTGGAATGCGCCAGATCCGCCGAGCCGCCGATCAGTTCCGGCAGCAGCGGCGCGAAGGTCTCGATCGCCATCTGCGAGGCCTTGCGCGAGGCGACGTTCGGCCCTTCGGCTTGCAGCTTCGCGATGTAGGCATCGGCCGCCTGCGCGAACCCGTCGGGCAGGTCGGCATGGGAACGTCGCGTCAATTCATCGGCTAGTTGCGGATGCTGCTGCGAATACCGATCGAACAACGTACTCCATTGATCCTCGCGCACCAGGCCGGCGTTGTTGGCGCGCCAGCCATCGTAGATGTCCTGCGACAGCACGAACGGTTCGTGTGCCCAGTTGAGCGCCCTGCGCGTCAACACGACTTCATCCGCGCCCAGCGGCGAACCGTGGCTGGATTCCTTGCCGGCCTTGTTCGGCGAGCCGTGGCCGATGGTGGTGCGGCAGCAGATCAGCGTCGGCTTGTCGTCGTATTTCAATGCGGTATCGATCGCGGTCTTGACCTCGACCGGATCGTGGCCCTCGACGCCGCGGATCACGCGCCAGCCGTAGGCCTCGAACCGCGCCGGCGTGTCATCGGTGAACCAGCCGTCGGTGTTGCCGTCGATGGAGATCTTGTTGTCGTCCCAGAAGGCGACCAGCTTGTGCAGGCCCCAGGTGCCGGCCAGCGACGCGGCCTCGTGCGAGATGCCTTCCATCAGGCAACCGTCGCCCATGAACACCCAGGTGCGGTGGTCGACGATTTCGTATTCCGGACGATTGAAACGCTGCGCCAGCAGTTTCTCGGCGAGGGCGAATCCGACGGCATTGGCGAAGCCCTGCCCCAGCGGTCCGGTGGTGGTTTCGACCCCCGGCGTCATGAAGTTTTCCGGATGGCCCGGTGTCTTCGATTCGAGCTGGCGGAAATTCTTCAGGTCATCGATCGACAGCGCGTACCCGGACAGGTGCAGCAGCGCGTACTGCAGCATCGAGCCGTGGCCGTTGGACAGCAGGAAGCGGTCGCGGTTGAACCACTTGGGGTTGTTGGGGCTGTGGTTGAGGTAGTCGTTCCACAACACCTCGGCGATATCGGCCATGCCCATCGGCATGCCGGGATGCCCGGAATTGGCGGCCTGCACCGCGTCGATGGCAAGGAAACGGATGGCGTTGGCGAGGTCGCGGCGGCTGGGCGTCGTCATGGGAGTCGAGGCATCCTGTATGCGGATGCCAAGGCATCCGCAGGGCGGCGCCCGGGAATTCGCGGGCGGGGTATTGTCCCATGCGCGCCTGAGAGGCGGGAATCGGAATCGGCTGATCGCTTTGCTCGTCATTCCCGCGTAGGCGGGAATCCAGTGACTTGGCCCTTACGGTTTAAGTTGGCTTGAATGAATTGTTAGACGGCCCGCTGTTAGAACGGAATGTCATCATCTTCAAATGGCTCGGGTGTTTGATCGGAGGCGACGGGCTTGAGGTTGTGCTTGGCCAAGAGGTCGTTAAGTCGCTTTAGCGGGGCGCCCGATGAAAGTCCGACAGAGGAAGTTGCGCCATCTCGAAGATTTTCTAAGTACCCGTTGGGCATGCTGTCGATGGATGCGATGTGCCCAAGCTTTTCCAGTGCTTCGTCTGCGGAAGAAGCACGGATGGTTGTATCAGTCAGGCAGGACA
The DNA here is from genome assembly GCA_026786005.1 of Lysobacter sp. Taxonomy (GTDB): domain Bacteria; phylum Pseudomonadota; class Gammaproteobacteria; order Xanthomonadales; family Xanthomonadaceae; genus JALYOU01. Next base: position 14,150 of record JAJAYW010000027.1, read on the forward strand.
ACATTCGAGACCGGGTCTTTGGCGAAGAGACAAGAACACGAAAAATGCTCTCTGCAACGTTCGCTACCGTCTTACCTTCAGCGTAGAGCCCCTGGTATTTTGAAATGAATCCATAGGGATTTAGGCCGCGCATGATAGGAATTACCAGCACGCCCCGACCGACAGCAACACCAATCTCTTGATCCGTCCAATTACTTTCTTTGAAGCCAGGCATAAGGATGGCGGCCAAGGCATCCATAGAGTAGAGCCCAGCCTCTATCTCGTCTAACCACTCCTTAGTAGGCTCGATGTCAACGTGCGCAACGAACGCTGAAACACCGTAGTTGCGCAAAGCTGCCTGCAATAGACCGGATGTTTTCTTGAAGCTAGAAAGGTGGCTAAGGAATAGCTTGAAACAAAAAGGTTCCCAAAAAGTAGTCTCTAGCGTCGTACTGGAATCTGCGACTGTGTAGTTATGCGGAAGCTCAAGCTCATCGGCTATTCGCACAATTAGCGCGTCTTTCTCATCAAAAAGGAGATCCTTTGTATAAACCCACTTGCTATTCACCCCTGATGTCGGCTTCTGTGTGTTGACACCGTGAGCCTTAAGGTAGGTGTCTATTTCTCCATACGACATTCTGCTTTGCAGTTCTCTGCCGATTCTATCGATGAGTCCAAGTCTCGCGAGTACCTTCATGCTGTTGGCCGTCTAAACAACACTACTTAGGTCGTTTGATGGCAACCAAGCTCGTCCGATACAGCTTCCCATCAGGCCGCTTCAACTCCAGGTTGAGCGTCTGACCCACATCGCGCGACGCGAGCGATTTCAGTTCCTTGGCTTTGCGCCCCGCAATTGCCACACCTTCCAGCTTGATGATTTCGTCATTGACGGCGATTCCGTTGACGGCTGCGGGTGTGCCTGGCTCGATGCTGGCGATCCGGATTTTTTTCACGGTTGGATTGAGGGAAAACCCGCTCCCGGTGACGGACATGCCGAAGCCGAAGTAGCCGCGTTCTCCGGCGGTGGCCAGTGCGGAGATCAGTAGCAAAGCGAAACCGAGAATGTAGGCGAGCTTGTATCGATGCATTTCAAAGATCCTTGATTGGAATCGGGAAGGCTAATTGCTTTTGCTCGTCATTCCCGCGAAGGCGGGAATCCAGCGACTTTGTTTTTGCGCGTCATCCCCCCGACGGGGGAAATCCTGTCCCTTGGCCCTTCCGGTCAAACCCAAAAACAAACGCCCCGGCATCCCCGCCTGCGGGGTAATGACGGGCCAGAAGTGTTGAAGCATCCGTAGACGAATCAACCGACGCTGACATTCCGCTCAGCGAAGCTCGGCCCATCCACTTCCCCACGCGACACCATCGCCGCAATCCCGAGATCACCCGTCACGTTGACCGTCGTCCGGCACATGTCGAGGAAGTGGTTCACGCCGAGGATCATGCCGATGCCTTCCGGCGGCACGCCGACCATCGCGGAGATCAGCGCGACGACCGGCAGCGAGCCCGAGGGCACGCCTGCGGTGCCGATGCCGCCAAGGATGCAGACCAGCATCACCATGACCTGCTGGCCGATGCTTAAGTCCACGCCGAAGAACTGCGCAAGGAAAATGACGGTGACGCCTTCGAACAAGGCCGTGCCGTTCTGGTTGGCGGTGGCGCCGATGGTCAGCACGAAGCGTGAGACGCGGCGCGGCAAACCGAGTTGCTCGTCGGCCACGCGCAACGCCGTCGGCAAGGTCGCGTTGCTCGACGCCGTGGAGAACGCCATCAACATCGCTTCCTGCACGCCGCGGAAGAATTTCAGCGGCGAATAACCGCCGATCAGTTTCAGCGCCAGCGAATACACCACGAACATATGGATCGCCAGCGCCAGCACCACGACGCCGACGTACGCGCCCAAGCGGATCAGCAAGTCCCAGCCGAACACCACCGCCAGGTTGAACATGAAACAGAACACCGCGTAGGGCGCGAGGCGGATCACCAAACCGATCAGCGTCATCGAC
>JAJAYW010000028.1 GCA_026786005.1 Lysobacter sp.
ATTACCGGGGCCTACATCGATATATTCTACTCCGCGTCAGGCTCCCGCTGTTTGTCTACCTAAAACAAAACCCCCCCCGCACAAACCGCCGCTCTACAAGACGCGCGGGGTAAAATTGTCAGATACAACTTTCTGGCCCGCGCATGACCTGCCGCACCCGCTTCGCACCCAGTCCCACCGGTTACCTGCACATCGGCGGTGCGCGCACCGCGCTGTATTGCTGGCTGGAGGCGCGCCATCGCGGCGGGCAGTTCATCCTGCGCATCGAGGACACCGATCGCGAGCGCAGCACGCAGGCCGCGATCGACGCGATCCTGGAGGCGATGGCGTGGCTGGGTCTCGACTACGACGAGGGCCCCATCTACCAGACGCAACGTCTCGACCGCTACCGCGAAGTCGCCGAACAACTGGTCGCATCCGGCCACGCGTATTACGCCTATGAAACCAGAACAGAGCTGGAAGCGATGCGCGAAGCCGCAATGGCGGCCAACGAGAAGCCACGCTACAACGGCGCGTATCGCGATCGCGCCGAAGCCGGCTTTGATGAAGCGAGACGGGATGATCCCAATCGCGTGATCCGCTTCAGGAACCCGCAAGGCGGCACGGTGGTGTTCGAGGACAAGGTCAAGGGCCGCATCGAGTGGAGCAACGACGAACTCGACGACCTGGTGATCTTTCGTTCCGACGGCTATCCCACCTACAACTTCGCGGTGGTCGTCGACGATCTCGACATGCAGATCAGCGACGTCGTACGCGGCGACGACCACGTCAACAACACGCCGCGCCAGGTCAACATCTACCACGCGCTCGGTGCGCCCGTGCCGTGTTTCGCGCACTTGCCGATGATCCTCGATCCCGATGGCGCCAAATTGTCCAAGCGCACCGGCGCGGCCGATGTCATGCAGTACCGCGACGACGGCTATTTACCGCACGCGCTGCTGAATTACCTGGTGCGGCTGGGCTGGTCGCATGGTGACCAGGAAATCTTCAGCCGGGACGAGATGATCGCGTTGTTCGATCTCAAGGACGTCAACGCCAAGGCGTCACGACTGGACCCGGCCAAGCTCGGCTGGCTCAACCAGCAATACCTGAAGAACGACGACCCGGCCGATGTCGCGACGCATCTGCAATGGCATCTGCATAACAACGGCTACGATCTCGCGCAAGGACCGAATCCGGTCGATGTGGTCATCGCATTGCGCGACCGCGTGCAGACGCTGAAGGACATGGCCGAGCGCGCGGCTGTCTGGTATCGACCGCTGCACACCTATGACGAAGCCGCCGTCGCGAAACATCTCAACAGTGCCGCCGCAGCGCCGCTGGCCGATGCGCGGGAGCGGCTGTCGACGCTGTCTTCCTGGACCGCGGAGGCAATCAGCGTTGCGCTGCATGAGACCGCCGAAGCGCTCGGCATCGGCATGGGCAAGATCGCGCAGCCGTTGCGCGTGGCCATCACCGGCACGCAGGTGAGCCCGGATATTTCGCACACCATCTATCTCGCGGGGCAGGGCGAGGCGTTGAAGCGCATTGATGCAGCATTGCTGCGTATTCCGGTCTGAGACTTGTTTTTTGTAGGAGCGCACCTGGGCGCGATAAGGCTTTACCGATAATGCCCTCGCACCCAAGTGCGCTTCTTCAAAACATGCATGGCCGGGAGAAGAATTCGAAAACCTTATTTGTGGTCATCCAGTGCCTTTGCCTTGAGAGCATGAGTCGCTGGATGACCAGTCAAGTTCCGGGTGATGCGGATTTATCACTTCCGATCCGCTTGAGTCCGCCACCCAACGCCACCATCATCACCCCATGACCCGTCACGCCTGCATCGACCCCAAGCATCACGTCCACGACGGCGCGGGCTTCGTTGCCGCGGTCGAACGCGCCTGCCACGAGCGCAGCCTGCGGCTGACGCCGATCCGCGCGCGGGTGCTGGGCCTGGTGGCTGCGGCAGGAAAACCGCTGAAGGCCTATGACCTGCTCGAACAGGTGCGGGTGGGCGAGGGCGCAGGCGCCGCCGCCCCGCCCACGGTGTATCGCGCGCTGGATTTCCTGCTGGCCAACGGCTTCATCCACAAACTGCAATCGGTGAATGCTTTCGTTGCCTGCCATCATCCAAATGCGGCGCAGCATTCGGTGCCGTTCCTGATCTGCGACAACTGCCACATCGCCGTCGAACTCGAAGATGTCGATGTGGTCGCGACCCTCGATGCGCAGGCCCGCACGCTTGGCTTCCGCCCGCAGGCGCAGACGCTGGAAGTGCATGGTTTGTGTAGTAACTGCGCCGCCGACTGACGCCGCGCGCATCGTGCCGTGTAGAGCGGACCTTGGTCCGCTGCTTCAATTTTTTGTATGAATCAACGGCCAACCTTTGGCTGTTGTAAAGCGCTTCGCATCACGGTCGAGGTGGCGTTCCGAAGTCAAGTCGTCATCTGGAACGGGCTTGCGACGCCGTCGAAAGACAACGTCGCAAACGCCCCGCTTAGAGCTTCAGTACACCATTCTCAACAATCGCCTTGCCGTCCAGCATCACTGTGCTGCCGGGCAAGTAGATCGTGGAGCCGTACGGCACCGAGTTGTCGCCGCCAGCCCAGGTATTGGTGCCGGTGCCGACGGTGACCGTGCCGGCGGGCACCCAGTTGCCGACCTTGCTGTCGGCCGCCAGTTTCACGTTCGGATTGATCCCGAGATCGACGAAGCCGAACAGGTCCTTGCGCGGATCGTTGACTGCGTCGTACTCGGCCTTGAAGTCGGTGAAACCCGGACCCGAGCCGGTCATCTCCGTCATCTTTCCGCCTGCGAACGTCATCGTCAGGTTGTCGATCTGCTTGCCACGATAGAAGTCGCGGCTATGCACGACCTTGCCCTCGGCAGTGCCGGCAACAGGCGTCGTGTAGACCTCGCCGGCAGGCAGGTAAGCCGCCATCGCAGCGCCCCCGAGCTTCATGTCAGCAGGCGAGATGATGCCGTCGCTGACCAGCACCGGCCTTCCCTGCACCCGAAATTTGAGATCGGTGCCGTTGGGGTTGGTGATGTGCATCTCGTTGCCGGACGCCAGCGCCGCCTTGATGGTTTCGCCGCGGGCCTGCAGTTCGGTGTAGTCGAGGTTGACGCCGTTCCAGAAGGTTTTCGCCAGTTCATCCTCGGCCATGCCGAAGCGTTCCGCGCGCCAGGGCGTTGGATACAGGTTGTTGCCGATATCCACCGTGCGCACGTTGTTCTTCATGAAGGCCTGCCCGACGGCTTCGTTGGCCTTGCCGCGTGCCGCCATCCGGGCGGGATCGGCGCCTGCGAACAGATCCTGGGTCATGCCGTTGCCGACATTGATGTTCACGTCGATCATTTCGGCAAACTTGAGGCCGGCGGTATTGGCCTGGGTGTCGTATTGCGGGGGCACGTCGAAGAACATGCGCTTGGCAAGGCGGTCGCTGCTGTATTCGATCAGCGGGAAACCGCCCACCTTGCGCACGTTGACCGCGATGTTCTCCATCAGTTCGGCATCGTGCGACTGGCCGCTGATCATCACGATGTCGCCTTCCTTCACTGCCGCACTCTGCGTCACCAGGCGCTGCGCCAATTGTTCGAGGTCGGTGGGGGCGGCCGGGCGCGTTTCGGGAGCGGGTTGGGTAGTTGCAGTGGTCGCGTCAGTGGTCGCGGGTGGGGAATCGGCGACCGGGACGGCGGCTTCCTGCGAGGCAGGTTGGCAGGCGAGTAACGCAGTACAAATGGCGGCCGAGAGGCCGAACGCAACGACGCGACGTTTCATGGAAAATCCTCGGTTGCCGGCATTGGCCGGGGCGAAGGGTTAAACGCGCCCCCGGGCGAGTGGCGGCCACGGGGTTGGCCTCCAAGGTTGCTTGGCGGGCTGCTTCGCTGTCAAAAGAACACACGAAGACCTGTGCTGAAGCCGCGCCCGGGCAATACCACCGTGTCCTTCAAGAACGAGGTGTGCACGCGCGCGGTTTCGTCACCGAGATTGCTGCCATCCAGAAAAATTTCCCACCCGCTGTCCTGCACATCCCAGTGGTAGGCGAGGTGCGCGCTGACCAGCGTATAGCCGTCGGTCGCGCTTTCGTTGATGGCGACATCATCCTGTTTGGCGTAACGGGTTGCGCCGATCGACGCCCGCCAGCCGTCCTGACGCCAGGAAAGATCTGCGCCAGCGCGCGAGGGTGTAATGCGCGGCACGTTGCCGCGGTTGTTTGCGAAGTCGGCGCGTACGGTGTCGCCGAACACGCGCAGGTTCCAGGCATCGGAAAACTTGAACGTCGCCTCGCCTTCTACCCCGCGGAAGCGCGCCTCCGCCTGCGTCCATTGCCTGATCGGCAGTGCTTCCTCGTCGCCCTCGGCTTCGGTGAACGCACCGCTGTCGGCAAGGAAGATGAAATCGTCGAACCTGTTGTAGTACGCAGAGAACGTCGCCTCGAAACGATCACCGTGGTAGTGCAGGCCCAGCTCGGCCTGGTTTGCGGCTTCCTCGGTCAGCAGGGGATTGCCGATCTCGAACGCGGCGGTAGCGATGTGCGGGCCATTCGCGAACAGCTCTTCTTCGGCGGGGGCGCGCTCGGCGTGATCGAGATTCGCGGTGAGCTCGAAATCCGGCGCGAACTTCCAGATGCCGCCGATCGACACGCTCAACGGAGTGAAGTCGCGCTCGATGTCGTTGGCCGGATCGCTCTTGACGTCATCGATACGCGCGCCGACATCTAGCTGGAAGCGGTCGCCGAACTTGCGGTTCGCCACCACGAACACACCGTGTCCGCGGGTCTGCACTTGCGGCACGAAGGCTTCCTCGCCGATGGCCTCGAATTCGCTGGTCGAGGCCTGCAGGCCGATACCGATATTCCAGCTGCCCACATCGGTCAGCGCATATTCGACCCGGCCTTCCGTGGCGTCCTTCAAGAACTGGGTGCCGATGGCATCGCCCTCGAACTCGATATGCTCGTAATCGGTATTGGCGACGCTGAAACGCAGGGTGCCGTTGCCTGAAAACGCAGCGTTGATCGACCCCTTCAACTCGAAACGATCTTGCTCCATATCAAGCCGGACACCGCCTTCACCGGACTGCGGATTTCCCGGCTCGCCCGGATTGCCATAGACATTGTGGAAGCGCGCCCCTGACACGCCGACAAACCCCCAGTCACCGAGCAGCGAGCCGCCGATCGATCCCGTTTCTGTTTTCAGGAAGCTGTTGGCCTGGATGCCATTGGGCGTTTCGTAATCTTCGCTGTCACGGAACACACCATCGATATGCGCAACGAATCTGTCGTTGCCGACATCGAGCCGTGCCATCTGCGTGATGCCCTGGTTGACGCTGTCGTAGCGCGACTGCGCGCGACCACCGGCGCCGCCGTCGGGCGCGGACTCGGGAATGCGGCCATCGACCACATTGACCACCCCGCCAATCGCGCCGGAACCGTACAACAGGGTTGCCGGGCCCTTCAGCACCTCGATCTGATCGGCCAGGAAGGATTCAACCGCGGGCGCATGGTCCTGGCTCACGGTGGACACGTCCTGCGTCAACAATCCGCCGGAGAGGATGCCGACGCGCGCGCCATCCAGGCCACGGATGATCGGACGGCCAACGCCCGGGCCAAAGTTGGAACTCTGCACGCCCGGCAGTGTGTTGATGGTTTCGCCGAGCGTCGCGCCGCGGACGTCGTCGAGTCGTTCGCCCGACAGCACTTCAACCGGTTTGGCAAGATCCTCGGTGCCGCCGCGCAAGGGGCTGGCAGTGACGGTGACCGTATCCAGGGTCTTTGGATCCTGGTGGCGGGTGTCCTGCGGGTCGTCCGGCATCGGGGCAGGTGTTGCGGCCATCAGCGATGTGCAGGCGCACAGCAACGCCGGGAACAGCGCGCTGCGGCGAACAATGAAGGATCGTGTCATTGGCATGGATTAGACTTGAGCTCGGGAACGAGATGTTATAATGTTACATACTTCAAAGCCAACCCCCAAAGTCATGTCCGCCCAGTCGTCTGTCTTGCGCGTTGCCGATCGCGTCGGTTTCACCGGATCGTTCCTGTGCGCCGTGCATTGCGCGGTGCTGCCGCTGGTGCTGGCCTTGCTGCCGGCCTTCGGTCTCAAGATCGGTGGCTGGCTGGATGTCGATCAGGCGTTCGTGGTGTTCGCAACCCTGCTGGGCGCGACCACGCTAAGCCTGGGCTATCGTCGACATCGCGTGTTCCGCGCCTGGTTGTGGCTGGTGCCGGGTTTGGGGCTGGTCTGGCTTGGCGCATTTACCCGCCTGCACAACCACAGCGTGACCCACGCGGTGGTGATGACAATCGGCGGACTGATGCTGGCCGCCGCGCATTTCATCAATCTGCGGCTCACCCACGCCGCTGCTGCGCTGCCGCTGGCGGAAGACTGAGAGGAGCGGATTGAAAGCCGCGTTGTGCTAGGCTTTGCGCCCTCGCGAGGGTTACAAATTCCTGGCAAGAGCCCGCTCATTCTGTGCGGACTTTTCAGACAAATTTGAAGATTGGGAGCAAGACGATGGGTAAGGGCGACCGCAAGACCGCCAAGGGCAAGCGCAGCGTTTCCAGCTATGGCAACGCGCGCTCGCATGTCGAGAAAAAGGCGGCCGGGACCGCAACCGCACCGGTGGTGAAGAAGGTTGGCACCAAGTCGGTGACCAAGGCCCCGGTCAAGAAGGCCGTCGCCAAGAAGGTTGCAACAAAGGCTGGTTGATTCCGGCGACTGCTCGCAAAAAAGCCCCGCAATGCGGGGCTTTTTCATGGCGGGTGACATGGATGGCGAAGGACGTTGCTCATGCTTCCGCAAAGCGGAGCTTGCTCGGCTGCATTTGCCCTGATCTCTGAAGGGTCGGGTGGCCAGCGCTTCGCGTTCCAGAAGCAGCGGAGCAAACGCTTACCGCTCATCCTGAGCTCGTCGAAGGACGCTCTACAAGGACTTACTTCGCAGCGGCTTCAACCGCCGCCCACACGCGCAACAGATTGCCTCCGAGGATCTTGCGGATGTCGGCGTCGTTGTGTCCGCGCGCCTGCATGCCGGTGATGAGGTTTGGAAAATCCGCCACGGTGCGCAGCCCTTCCGGCAATTCGCCGCTGACGCCGTCGAAGTCCGAGCCCACGCCGACATGGTCGGCGCCCACCAGTTTCACCGCGTAATCGATCTGGTCGAGCACGGCACCGATCTGGGTATCGGGCACCGGATGATCCACTGCCCATTGTTTGTCGAAGTCGTCGATGTTTTCCAAGGGTCGGCCAGCGGCCTTGTGTGCCGCGTTGCGCTTGTGCAACTCGGCGGTGGCCCGGAAATGCGCTTGCGTATCCGCCGCCGCTTTCGGATCGACGAAGGCGATGCCAAATGGAATCTGCACAACACCGCCGTTCTTCGCGATCAGTTTGGCCAGTTCGTCGCTGAGATTGCGCTCGAACCCCGGCGTGAAATGGCGCAATGCCGAGTGGCTGGCGATCACCGGCGCCTTGCTGATCGCAATGGCGTCGCGCACGGCGTCGTCGGACAGATGCGACACGTCGACCATGATCCCGAGGCGATTCATTTCGGCAACCACTTGTTCGCCGAACGGGCTCAGCCCCTGCCATCGCTTGTTCGGGTCATAGGAGGAGTCGCTGATGCGATTGCTGCGGCTGTGCGCCAGCGTGATGTAGCGCACGCCGCGCGCATGGAATGCTGCAAGTTGCGACAAGTCGTCGCCGATCGGTGCGCCATTCTCCATCCCCAGCGCCAACAAAACGCGCCCACCGGCACGCAGCTGCTCGACATCCGCGGGCGAGCGCAGCGCTGCGAATTTGTCCGGATGGCGCGCGACCAGCGCTTCGATCGCATCGATCTGGGTGTTGGCGACTTGCCAAGCCTTGGCGGTTTCATCGTCGTTGGCGGAGGTGTAGATCGACATGAAGGCAACATCGAGGCCACCCTGCCGAGCACGCGGATAGTCGAATTCGGCTTTCGGGCTGTCGATGCCGAGATCCGACCAGCGCTCCATCAGGATGCCGGGTGCATCGATATGGGTGTCGACGATGATGACGTCCTGCGCGAGTTTTTTTGCCGCATCGGTGGCTCCGGCGGCAATCGCCGAAAAACCGTACAGGCATCCGCAAACGATCAGGATAAAACGCATAAAACATCTCCATGGAGTTGATGCAGGGTACAGATGCACGGCGCTCCGCAACAGCGGCAGGCCACTCATTCATTCGCACGTTCTTGCCTTTGTAGCAGCGCACCTGGGCGCGATGGGCTCTACCGGTAAAGCCTCATCGCGCCCAGG
>JAJAYW010000029.1 GCA_026786005.1 Lysobacter sp.
CCTGGGCGCGATGAGGCTCTACCGGTAACGCCGCATCGCGCCCAGGTGCGCTCCTACAAAAGCCGTGATCCGGCTGACACCGAGACTTCACTCGCCCCCATGCAAATGCCCCCGCGAAAAATCCTGCACGTCGACATGGATGCGTTCTACGCATCGGTCGAGCAGCGCGACGATCCGGCGTTGCGCGGCAGGCCCGTCGTGGTCGCATGGCGTGGCGCCCGCTCGGTGGTGTGCGCAGCCAGTTACGAGGCGCGCACGTTCGGTGTGCGCTCGGCCATGCCGGCGATTCGCGCCGAGCGCCTGTGCCCGCAAGCTGTGTTCGTGCCGCCGGATTTCGTCCGCTACAAGGCAGCGTCGCGGCAAATACGCGAGATTTTTTCGCGGCATACCGATCTGATCGAGCCGTTGTCGCTGGACGAAGCCTACCTTGATGTCACGGTGACAAAGACCGGGCTGCCTTCGGCGACCGCGACCGCGGAAGCGATCCGCGCCGCGATTCGCAAGGAGACGCAACTCACCGCATCGGCAGGCGTGGCATCCAACAAATTTCTCGCCAAGATCGCGTCGGACTGGAACAAACCCGACGGCGTGTTCGTGATCCGTCCACACCAGGTCGAAGCGTTTCTCGCGCCGTTGCCAGTCGGCCGTTTGCCCGGTGTCGGCAAGGTCATGGAAGCGAAACTCTCGGAATTTGGAGTCACTACGGTCGGCGAATTACGGATGTTGTCGCTGTCTGCTCTCGAACAGCGATTCGGCCGATGGGGAAAACGGCTGCACGAGCTGTCGCTCGGCATCGACGAACATCCAGTGCAGCCGGAGCGTCCTACCGTGCAGATCTCGGCGGAAGACACCTTCGAGCATGACCTGCATCTCGACGAACTCGAACCGCATATCCACCGTCTGGCGGAAAAAACCTGGGCCGGTTACCAGCGCGAATCCGGACGCATCGCACGCACGGTCGTACTCAAGCTGAAAACCTCGGATTTCCGCATTCTTACCCGCAGCCTGACTTCGCCGTCCCGACCCGAGTCCTTGCAGCAACTTGCGGATATGGCTTGCGCCTTGCGCGCGCGCGTCGAGTTGCCGGCGGAGGCGCGTTACCGGCTGGTTGGCGTGGGGTTATCCGGTTTCATCGACACGGAAAGTTTCAACGCGCAAAACGAGTTATTCGATGTCGACACGTCGACGTAATTCGCGCCCGGATTTGCCCTTGTAGGAGCGCCTGGGCGCGATGAAGCTTTACCGGTAACGCCCATCGCGCCCAGGTGCGCTCCTACACGCTTGTTTGCGCATCTCAATGGTGGAAAGGCATCTCTCCGATGATGCAATCGACTCATCCTGCGGACAAACGACTCTCATATTCACCTTCCAGACGCGCGCGCGCCTTCAAGAAATTCGGCGGTGTGCGACCGTTGTGCCCGTCCAGCAGGATGCCGAGGTACCCGTGCCAGCCGCCTGCGACGCTGAGCATCTCGGCGCGGTTCGGCAGAAGCCGATGCGTCACGACCGGACGCACATTGTCGCCTTGCCCTCGGTCTTGTCATCGGCTTTCACCAAGCCTTCCGGCGCATCCAGCCGCGTGTTCCAGAAGCGTATCTGTCATTGGACGGTCGTTGACATTTTGACTATCGTCGTAATATCGTTGTGTCATGACCAACGAAGACAGCGTCCAAGCCCTCGCGGCCTTGGCCCACATCCACCGCCTTGCCGTGTTCCGTGCCCTGGTTGAACAGGGTCCTGAAGGATTGCCGGCTGGCGCGATAGCCGAAACCGTCGGCTTGCTGCCCTCTTCGCTGACGTTCCACCTGCGCCACTTGCAACGCGCCGGATTGATCACGCAACGCCGCGCGAGCCGGCAGCTGTTCTACGCCGCCGACTTTGCTGCGATGAATGAACTTGTCGTTTACCTCACCGACAACTGCTGCGGCGGCGATGAGGCCGCATGCGTGCCGACCAAACAACCCGTTACTCGAAAAAGGAAAGCCGCGTGAGCCGCATCTACAACGTCCTCTTCCTGTGCACCGGCAACTCCGCGCGCAGCATCATGGCCGAGGCCCTGCTCAACGTGCTCGGCGCGGACAGATTCCGGGCATTCAGCGCCGGCAGTTATCCGAGCGGACAGGTGCAACCGATGGCGGCCGAACTCTCACAGTCGCTCGGCTATCCGGCCGACAGGATGCGCAGCAAGAGTTGGGATGAATTCGCCGCGCCCGACGCGCCGGAAATGGACATGGTCATCACTGTCTGCGACAACGCGGCTGGCGAAGCGTGTCCGGTCTGGCTCGGCCATCCAACTCTGGCGCATTGGGGCGTTGCCGATCCGGTCGCGGTCGAAGGCGACGATGCGCGCAAACGGGCCTTCGTTGCGGCGTTCGCCATGTTGCGCCGTCGCATTGAACTGCTGCTCGCGTTGCCGCTGGACAAGCTCGATCGCCTCGCCGCCGAAGCAAAACTCCGCGAGATCGGTCAGGTCGGCAGCGAATGAGCGCACCACGCCGCGTCTTCGCGGAATTCCTCGGCACCGCCCTGCTGCTGGTGACCGTGATCGGTTCCGGGATCATGGCCGCACGTTTGTCGGGCGGGAACGATGGCATTGCGCTGCTCGCCAACACACTGGCGACGGTGGGCAGCCTCTACATCCTGATCGAGGTGTTCGGCCCGGTCAGCGGCGCGCACATGAATCCCGCGGTCAGCCTGGTCATGGCCGCACGCGGCGATCTTCGCAAGTCGTTGCTGCCGTCCTACATCGTCGCGCAACTTGCGGGCGCCGCCTGCGGCGCGTGGCTGGCGCATGCGATGTTCGAGTTGCCGATCCTGCAGTGGTCGACGAAGTTGCGCGACGGACCGTCGCAATGGCTTGCCGAAGGCGTCGCCGCAGCCGGCCTGTTGCTGGTGATCCTGCGCGCGCCACCGTCGCGCGTCGCCGCGATGGTGGCGGCTTATATTGGAGCGGCGTACTGGTTTACCGCGTCGACCTCGTTCGCCAATCCCGCCGCTGCGTTCGGGCGCATGTTCAGCGACACGTTTGCGGGCATCGCGCCGTCGAGCGTGCCGGGTTTCGTAATCGCAGAATTGATCGGCGCGGGTGCAGGTCTCGGCATTCACCGCCTGCTCGGCCCCGCGCAATCCCTGGCATCGATCGAAACGACATTGGAAAACACATGAACGACGATCCCGCGATCACGATCTACCACAATCCGGCTTGCGGAACGTCGCGCAACACGCTGGCGCTGATCCGGAACAGCGGCGTCGAGCCGACCGTCGTCGAGTATTTGCAAACACCGCCGGACCGCGCGACGTTGCTGCAGTTGATCGGCGACATGAGCATTCCCGTTAGCGGTCTGCTACGCGAAAAAGGCACGCCGTATGCCGAGCTGCAGCTCGATGATCCGTCGTTGACGGATGACGCATTGATCGATGCGATGCTGATGCATCCGATCCTGATCAATCGACCGATCGTGGTCACCCCGCTCGGAACGAAGTTGTGCCGTCCCTCCGAAGCGGTGCTGGACATCCTGCCATCGTCGCAGCTGGCGCCCTTCGCCAAGGAAGATGGCGAAGTGGTGATCGACGACCTAGGGCGCCGCGTGGTTTGAGTGGATGCCCGCCTTCGTAGAGTGGAGCTTGCTCCGCTGCCTTTCGCTACATTCGAGCAAAAGCGGTTATCGTAAAAAAACGCGTATCCGTGCATGCGTGTTAGAAAACCGTAGCCCGGGCTACGTTTCTGTGCAAGACCCCGCAGCAAAATTGCTACGGCACTTCAGCGTGGCTGGCGCCATCCCAGACCCAGCGTGAAGCTACGCCCCGCTCCCGGCTCGAAGAATCGTTCGTTACCCTCGTTGACGATCACCGAACCAACGTAATCGCGATCGAACAGGTTGTCGATGCGCGCGAAGCCATGCCAGCCACTCGCAGCACCTCGCCATTCCAGCCGCGCAGAGAATCGCGCATAACCGGGCGCGGAATCGCTGTTGCGGTCGTCGGTAGCGATGCGGTCGCTGACGCGCGCTTCGAGCGCGGCGACGAAACGATCGCTGCGGTCATGCCATACGAGTTCGCCGAACCCGTCCGCACGCGGAATGCCCGGGATGCGGTTGCCCGCGGCGACCGTGCGGCTCGCGGTCTGCGCGCCGGTCGCGACGAGAAATGAAAACGCTTCGACGAATCGTGCGCGGATCGCGTTCGCCGCCAGTGAATACGACCATTGGCTGCCGAGTGTTCCGGCGAGGCTGGCTTCGATGCCGTCGCGGCGCGTGCGTCCGGCGTTGGCGAAGCTGGCGCGGCCACCCCGGCTCAGGGCCGGCACGATCTCGTCGTCGCCATCGATGCGATATGCCGCGATGCTGGCTTCCACGGAGGCGAAGCGCCAACGCGTGCCGACTTCGGCCGAGACGACGTGCGCTGGTATCAAGCTGCGGTTGAAACCGGCCGCGCCATCGGGACGATAGGCCAGTTCGGTGATGGTTGGCGTCTCGAAACCGCGGCCGATGCTGGCGAAGACTTCGCCATTCGCGAATGCGCGCGCGATACCGAACGACGCCGCAGTCTCGCTGTAGTCGAAGCGGCCACTGTCGTCGGCATTGCCGGGCGCGATGAAATGGTCGTCCGACGCGAAGGCGATGCGCGTATGACGGACCGCGCCAAGCAGCGTCCAGTGATCCGCCGGATGCCAGTCGCCGATCAGGTACACCTCGCGATTGCGCACGCGGTTGTCCTCGTCGCGGCGCAGGCGGCCACGCACGCCCAACACGCTGCCGACGAAGTTTTCATGGCCACGCCGCGTTTCGTCGAGCTGCCCCGCTTCGATCCCGATCGCGACCCCGCCATCCGCGCCGCTCCAGCGATGGCCCGCATCGATGCCACTCGAACGTCGGCCCAGGTCGATCACGCCACCGGAATTGCTCGACGGAATCTGCGCACCAATCGGCAGCGCCAGGAATTGCACGACATCGCGCTGGATGCCGTAACCGCCAAGCCAGAACTCGCGGCCCGCCGCGTATTCGCGTTGCCAGCGCAAGCCGAGCTGGTGGTTCTCGATGCTCTTGCGCGTGTCGAACGTCAATGCCGCCCGATCGGTACCGTGCGGATCGCGACGCCACTGCGCTCGCGTCAGCCCGAGCGGGTCCTGCGTCTGCGGTTGCGACAAGGCATTCAGCACGGCACGCACGGATTCGCCCGCGCGCGGCGACCATTGCCCCACCGCATTGAACTGCGAGCGCTCCGCCGCACTCTGGGGGCGCTCGCCCTCGGTTTCGAAACGGCTGCCCTGCACACGCCAGCGCCATACCTCGTTCGCGCTTGCACCATCGATGCGCAGCGCCGCGCGGTACGCATCATCGCTGGCGAGCCAGCCATCCAGCGCAACACCGGATGCACCATCGAGATCGGTCGACGCGACAATCGCGCCGCCGGCGGCGTTGCCGTATTGCAACGCCAGTGGCCCGCGCAGCACTTCGATGCGGTCGAGCGAACTCAACGAAAAATTGCCGGCCTGCCCTTGCCCGTCCGCAGCCGACGAGGGAATGCCATCGACGATCAATTTGATGCCGCGGATACCAAACGTCGAACGCGCGCCGAATCCACGACTCTGGATCTGCAGGTCCTGCGCGTAGTTCTGCCGGTCCAGCACGGTGATGCCCGGCACGCGCGCCAGCGATTCGGACAGGCTCACCTGCCGTTGTCCATCGCGCAGTGTGTCGCCATCGATCACGGAGACGGCGCCGGGGAATTCCGAGAGTGGCCGTGGGCGGCCGACGACTTCGACCGTGTCGAGCGTTCTTGCATCGGTCGCACCCTTGTCCTCCGCAACGGTTTGCGCTGACGCCACGAAGGGCACCGCCGAGAGGGACAGCACGATGGCGCGCAAATGCGTCAGATACGAGGAAGCGACGTGGTGTTTGCAGGTCATGCTGAAAGGATAATGGGTTTCTAGCCAGCTGATGCGGCCGCGATGTGCACGGCTTCGTAACGACCGATTACCTGCGCTTCCGGCATCATTTCTCCGGTCGATGCCCGGGACGACGCTTACAATCCATGCTCGTTCCCCGGAGCCGCCCATGTCCCTCGCCATCTCGACAGTCCCCCTCCCCGTCAACGAACCGGTGAAGGCCTACGCGCCGGGCTCACCGGAGCGCACCAGTCTCAAGGCCAAACTCGCCGAAATGTCGTCCGAAAAAATCGAGATGCCGCTGGTCATCGACGGCAAGGATGTGCGCACCAGCAAGCTCGGCCAGGCGGTGATGCCGCATCGCCACGCGCATGTGCTGGGCCAGTTCCACCAAGGCGCTGAGGCGGAAGTGCAGATGGCGATCCGCGCCGCGCTGCGTGCGCAGAGGGACTGGGCAAACCTGCCGTGGGAGGCCCGTGCGTCGGTGTTCCTGAAAGCCGCCGACCTGTTGCAGGGTCCGTATCGCGATGTCATCAATGCGGCAACGATGCTCGGCCAGAGCAAGACCTGCCACCAGGCCGAGATCGACAGCGCCTGCGAGCTGATCGACTTCTTCCGCTTCAACGTCGCGTTCTATGAGCAGGTGTTGCGCGAGCAGCCGCAGAGTTCACCCGGCATGTGGAACCGGCTGGAGCATCGTCCGCTGGAAGGCTTCGTGTTCGCGGTCTCGCCGTTCAACTTCACCTCCATCGCCGGCAACCTGCCGACAGCGCCGGCGTTGTGCGGCAACACGGTGGTCTGGAAACCGGCCAGCACGTCCGTCTACAGCGCGCACTTTTTGATGAAGTTGTTCAAGGAGGCCGGCCTGCCCGACGGCGTGATCAACCTGGTGTCCGGCAGCGGCTCGGCGATCGGCGATCCGGTGCTGAAGAACAAGCACCTCGCGGGCATCCACTTCACCGGTTCGACCAAGGTGTTCCACCAGATGTGGCGCGCGGTCGGCGACAACATCGATCAGTACACGAGCTACCCGCGTCTGGTCGGCGAAACCGGCGGCAAAGATTTCATCGTCGCCCACGCCAGCGCCGATCCGGTCGCGCTGGCCACCGCAATCACCCGCGGTGCGTTCGAGTACCAGGGCCAGAAATGTTCCGCCGCCAGCCGCGTGTACGTGCCCAGTAACCTGTGGCCGCAGGTCAGGGATTTGCTGGTCGCGCAGGTCGAGAGCATCAAGATGGGCGACGTGTCCGACTTCTCGAACTTCATGGGCGCGGTGATCGACGCGTCGAGTTTCAGGACGCAGAAAGCCGCGATCGACGATGCGAAAACAGCCAGCGACGCGTCGATCCTGGTCGGCGGCGAGTACGACGATTCGGAAGGGTATTTCGTGCGCCCGACCGTCATCGTCACCACCAATCCGGCCTACCGCACGCTGTGCGACGAACTGTTCGGGCCGGTGCTGACGCTGCACGTGTACGACGAAGCGAAGTGGGTCGAGACGCTGGACATCGTCGACCGTACCAGCCCCTACGCGCTGACCGGCGCGATCTTCGCGCAGGACCGCTACGCGATCCAGCAAGGCCTTGAAAATTTACGGAACGCGGCCGGCAATTTCTACATCAATGACAAGCCCACCGGCGCCGTCGTCGGCCAGCAACCCTTCGGCGGCGCCCGCGCCTCCGGCACCAACGACAAGGCCGGCTCGATCCTCAACCTGCTCCGCTGGATCAGTCCTCGCAGCATCAAGGAGACGTTCGTGCCGGCGACGGACTACCGCTATCCGTTCATGGCTGACGAAAAATCGTAGCGTCAGCCGTTGCGATGACGACGCTGGCATTTCCGTTGCTGGAACCCGCAATCGATACACTCGCCGAGTGGATCGCGCGGCACCCGCGATTGTTCGTGTTGACCGGTGCAGGGTGCAGCACAGCGTCGGGTATTCCCGACTATCGCGATCGCGATGGTGCATGGAAACGTTCGCCGCCCGTGACCATCCAAGCGTTCACCGGCAACAAGGCGACTTACCGACGTTACTGGGCGCGCAGTTTCGTCGGCTGGCCGCGTATTGACGCGGCGGAGCCGAATGCCGCGCACCATGCGCTGGCGTCGCTGCAACGCGCCGGCCGCTTGTCCGCGCTGGTGACGCAGAACGTCGATGGCCTGCACCAGCGCGCGGGCAGCCGCGATGCGATCGATCTGCACGGCCGCCTGGATCAGGTCGTGTGCCTCGGTTGCGATGCACGCATCGCGCGCGACGCTCTGCAGCAGCGGTTGCTGGACGACAACCACGGCTGGGCGCCATCGCAAGCCGAGCACGCGCCCGATGGCGATGCCGTGATCGACGACGATGCGGTAGCGCGTTTTCGTCCGCCGGCATGCGAGATGTGTGGCGCGATGCTGAAGCCGGACGTGGTGTTCTTCGGCGAGAACGTGCCGCGCGCACGCTACGAGCAAGCGGTCGCCGCGCTGCACGATGCCGATGCCGATGCGATGCTGGTCGCCGGTTCGTCGTTGATGGTGTATTCCGGTTTCCGTTTCGCACGCATGGCACAGGCGGCCGGACGGCCGCTCGCCATCATCAACCGCGGCCGCACGCGCGCCGACGAACTTGCGGAGTTGAAGGTGGATGCCGACGTCGGCGCCGTGCTGCAGGCCGTCATGGATCGCTACGGCGCATAGGACAACAGGATGGGTGATATGCGGTCCAGATAAATCTCTTGCTCGTCATTCCCGCGAAGGCGGGAACCCAGCGACTTTTCTGCAAGGGGATCGTAAAAGCGAACGTCGCTGGATCCCCGCCTTCGCGGGGATCACGATTCGAGAGGATGACGATTCGCGAGGACAGTGATTCGCGAGGGTGACGACTCGCAGGCACGGCGATACGAATCATCGAGCGACGCCCACTCTATGAAGACGCATCGCCCCACCCTGCGGCTATGATCCCCTGCAACCCCGGGGAGCGCATCCGCATGAACCAGAACACTTCGCATGGCGGCGGTCTCATCGCCAAACTCACGCGCCACAAGAGCGTGACGCAGTTGCAGGCGGAGCTCGGGCAGCGACGCGATTTCCGCCGCGTGCTCGGGTTGTGGCAGCTCACCGCGATTGGCCTCGGCGGCATCATCGGTGTCGGCGTGTTCGTGCTGGCGGGACAGCAGGCGGCCGCGAATGCCGGGCCTGCGGTGGCGCTGGCTTTCATCATCGCCGGCATCGCCAGCGCGGCTGCGGCGCTGTGTTACGCGGAGTTCGCCGGCATGATCCCCGTTACCGGCAGCGCCTATACCTACAGTTACGCGGTGCTGGGCGAGCTTATGGCGTGGCTGATCGGCTGGGACCTGTTGCTGGAGTACGCGTTGATCGTGGCGGCAGTGGCCAGCGGCTGGGCCGGGTATGTGCAGAATTTTCTGGAAACCGTGTTCGGGTTGACCTTGCCGGTATGGGCGCAGGGCGCGGCGGGCAGCGGCGACGGGCGCGTCTTCAATCTGGTCGCGGCGGTGGTGGCGATGGCGGTCGCGGTGCTGCTGACGATGCGCACCGAATGGGGCGCGCGTTTCAACTTGGTGATCGTGGCGATCAAGGTGCTGGGCGTGGCGCTGGTGATCGGCGTCGGCGTGTTCTACATCGATCCGGCCAACTGGACACCCTTCATCCCCGAACGCACGGTCGATGCGGAGGGCGTCGGCCATTTTGGTTTCGACGGCGTGGTGACGGCGGCGGCGGTGGTGTTCTTCGCGGTATTCGGCTACGACACGCTGACCACGGCGGCGGAGGAAGCGAAGAATCCGCAACGCGACCTGCCGCGCGCGATCCTGTTGTCGCTGGGCATCTCGATGGTTCTGTACCTGACGATCTCGCTGGTGCTGACCGGCATCGCGCCGTATTCCACGCTCGGCGTGGACGCGCCGGTCGCGGAGGCCTTCAATAATCTCGGCCTGCCGTGGATCAGCGCGTTGATCTCGCTGACGGCGGTGACCGGCATCATCAGCGTGGTGTTCGCCTTCATGCTGGCGGCGGCGCGCATCTGGTTCGCGTTGTCGCGCGATGGCTTGTTGCCCGCGTGGTTCGCGAAACCGCATCCGACCTATGGCACGCCCTATCGCCCGACGTTGCTGCTCGGCGTACTCACGGCACTGGCCGCCGGATTCTTCCCGATCGGCGAACTGGCCGAACTCGTCAACATCGGCGTGCTCGCCGCCTTCATCGTCATCTGCGCCTCGATCCTGGTGCTGCGCAAACGCCAACCCGATTTGCCGCGCAGCTTCCGCACGCCTTGGGTACCGTTCATTCCGATCGTTGGAATTGGATTCTCGATCTGGCTGATTTCAGGGTTGCCGTGGCAGTCGTATGAGCGCTTCGGGATCTGGCTGGTGATTGGGCTGGTGGTGTATTTCGGGTATGGGATTCGGAAGAGCAAGTTGGCGACGACATCAGCGTAGGGCGGGCTCCAGCCGGCCTTCATTCAACCCGCAAAATGGGTAGAGCGCAGCTGCGCAGCGCGCGATGTCGAACCTAATGAAAGTCGCGGGAAGGCGTATGCAACTCACCCAGCAACCCACTGATATCTTCGAGATCGCGGGCGATCAGGTGCTGGACACCGTCAACTTGTTCCCAGCGTCCGCGCACGGCCAGCAGTGTCGACCCCAGCAAGGCCTTGCGTTGGCGCATGGCGAGATCGGCCCAGACGATGACATTGACCATGCCGTGCTCGTCTTCGAGCGTGACGAAGATCGTGCCCTTGGCAGTAGCGGGACGCTGGCGCTGGGTGACGAGTCCAGCGATACGGACGTTGCTGCCATGGCGGCGTTGCCGTAGTTCAAATGAGTCGAACAGGCGCTTCGCACGCAACTTGTTTCGCAACAGCGACAACGGATGCGCCTGCAAGGTAAGCGCCAGCGCGCGGTAGTCGGCGAGTATCTCCTCGCCAAGCCGCGGCGGCGGCAAGGCGACCTCATCTTCATCGGGACTTCCTGGCAGCAGGGGGCGTTGGCGTTCGATCCCTGCAACGACCCAGCGCGCATCATGGCGATGGCCGGCAAGCGTGCGCAGCGCACCGGCTTCTGCGAGTGCATCGCGTGCACGTGGGTCGAGACTGGCGCGCATGCAAAGATCGGCTACGCTGCCGAAAGCGCAGGCCTCGCGCGCGGCAATGATCACATCGGCAGCCTGCTGCGACAGTCCACGGATTTCGCGCAAGCCAAGCCGGATCGATGGCTGTTGCAGCGCATCGCCGCCGACCAGCGTGTTGTCCCACTCGCTGTCCATGACATCGACCGGCAGAAAGGCGATGCCGACGCGATCGCCGTTGCCGCGCCGCGCGTCCTGCACGATCTGGCTGGTGGAATAGAACCCCATCGGTTGTGCATTGAGCAGCGCGCATGCGAATGCCGCAGGTTCGTGGCGTTTCAGCCAGCAACTGATGTAGACCAGCTTGGCGAACGATGCGGCGTGGCTTTGCGGAAAGCCGTATGAGCCAAAGCCCTTGATCTGTTCGAAGATCTGGTCGATGAAGCCCGATGCGTAGCCTTTTTGTTCCATCAACATGCGGATGCGCTGACGATGCGGTTCCATGTCGCCGCCGTGGCGCCATGCCGCCATCGACCGGCGCAGGTTGTCGGCCTCGCTGTCGGTGTAGCCGGCGTGTATCACGAGTTCCATCACCTGTTCCTGGAACAGCGGCACGCCCAGCGTCGGCTTGAGGATTTCTTCGATATCCGGCGATGGATAGGTTGGCTGCTCCTTGCCCATGCGTCGCCGCAGGTAAGGATGCACCATGCCGCCCTGGATCGGCCCGGGACGCACGATCGCCACTTCAACCACAAGGTCGTAGAAACAATGCGGTTTCAGTCGCGGCAGCATCGTCATCTGCGCGCGCGATTCGATCTGGAACACACCCACGGTATCGGCGCGCTGGATCATGGCGTAGGTCGGTTCATCGCCTGCTGGCAGCAAGGCCGGATCGATGCGGTAGCCGCGATGCGTCTCTATCAGGTCAATTGCCTTGCGGATGCATGTCAGCATGCCGAGCGCCAGGCAATCGACTTTCAGCAGTTTCATCGTTTCCAGGTCGTCCTTGTCCCACTGGATGATCGTGCGGTTGTCCATGGCAGCGTTTTCCACCGGCACCACCGTCGACAGCGGCGCATCGCAGATGACGAAACCACCGACATGCTGTGACAGGTGGCGTGGATGGCCTTCCAGTGCGTCAGTCACGGCCAGCACGCGCGCGATCAGCGGGTTGTCCGGATCGAAACCGGCCTCGCGCAACCGCTGTTCCATGGGCGTGCCGCCATTGCCCCAGCCATAGCAGCCCGCAAGCAATGCGATCTGGTCGGGTGGCAAGCCGAAGGCCTTGCCCACGTCGCGCACCGCGCTCTTGCCTCGGAAACGGATGACCGTCGCTGCAAGCGCCGCACGTTCGCGGCCGTACTTGGCGTAAACGTATTGCAGTACTTCTTCGCGACGCTCGTGTTCAAAATCGACATCAATATCCGGCGGCTCGTTGCGTTCCTCCGACAGGAAACGCGCCATCAGCAGGCGGCTCTCATCCGGATTGACCACCGTGATGCCGAGCGCGTAGCAGACCGCGGAATTCGCCGATGACCCACGCCCCTGGCAGAGGATTTTGCGCTCGTTCGCAAAGCGGACGATGTCCTCGACGGTGAGGAAGAACGCTTCGTAGCGCAGCTTCGAGATCAATGCGAGTTCACTGTCGATCTGTGCCACGACCTTGGCCGGCACGCCATCCGGCCAGCGCCGGTGCATGCCCACCTCCGTCAGCGCACGCAGATGACTGGCCGGAGTCTCGCCTTGCGGTACCAGTTCGGCCGGATAACGGTAAGCCACTTCGTCCAGCGTGAACGTGCAACGCCGCGCCAGTTCGACTGCTGCTCGCAACAGTTCGTGGGGATAGACATTGCCCAGCGCGCGCCGTGTGCGCAGATGGCGCTCGCCGTTGCGAAACAGGTGCGCGCCCACCTCGCTCAGCGGCATGCCGTGGCGGATCGCCGTCATCGTGTCCTGCACTGCGCGCTGGCGGCGCACGGCCATGTGCGCATCACCGGCCGCAATCGCAGGCAAACGCAGTTGTGCGGACAACGCCAGCAATGCGGTCAGCACCGTTGCGTCGTCCTCATCGCGGTGCAGCTCGACGGCCAGGAAGGCACGTTCGCCGAAGGTTTGACGCATCCAAGCGCCCTGCTCCGCATCTGGCACGTGCGCCGGCAGCCACAGCGCGAACACGCCGATGTCGTCCCCACCGGCGAATTCGTCTTCGACATCCGAACGCGCAAGAAGGTATTTCCCTTTGCCGGCTGCACGCCTCCCGCGCGTGATCAGCCGACATAGTCTTGTATAGCCTTGCAGCGTCTCGACCAGCAGCACGAGGCGCACGCCATCATCGAGGCGAAATTCGCTGCCGACGATCAGCTTCACGCCGCTCGCGCGCGAGGCCTCCAACGCACGGACGATGCCGGCCAGCGAGCATTCGTCGGTAATCGCCAGCGCCTCGTACCCACAGCGCTGTGCCCGCACGAACAGCTCTTCGGCATTCGACGCACCGCGCAGGAACGAAAAATCCGACAGGCAATGCAACTCCGCATAGGCTGGATACTCGATGTCGGGATCGTCGTTGGCGGCGCAGCCCAGCCGCCGGGCGGACAGGCGTTCAGCCACGACCTGCGCACGCGGCATGCGGCTTCCCGGGGTCTCGCGATCAACGCCGTCGACCGCATCATCCCAACTCACGCAAACCACCCATGCAGCATCCAGCTGCCTTGCTCACCGACCGGCGCGAACGCCCAGGCACGTTGCCCTTGCGAGGTTTCCAGCACGAAGTAATCGCGCCGTGCATCGCCGCCGTCCCACCAGCCGCTCTCCAGGCGCTCGGGTCCCGACACAATGCGTGGATGTACATCACGCAGCGGTACCGGCCTGTGCAGCAACCACAACGGACGGTACGGGCGCCGTGGCAGCGCGTGCTGCGTGTCGTCATCGGAAGAGGCACGACGCCACGCATGTTCGGGGCGCGGATCCGAAGCAGCGATGACGCGATAGACGGACTCGTCGCCGAGCCGCGCGCGCAGACGTTCGCGTAGTTGCGGCCACGGCATCGCCTGCGCGTTGCGTGGATCGAACAGGTCGCGCGATGCGGGCACGAACGGCGGCAGTTCCCGTGCCAGCAGGCGGATAGCCACCACCGGTTGTGAAATCTGCACGTGTTCAAGACGGTTGCGCGTCAGTTCGAACAGCAGGCCCGCGTCGCGTTCGGCCGCCAGCAGTCCGACCACGACATCAGTGTGCGCGGTTTCGTGTTCCAGGCGCAGCACGAAGCGCTGCACGCCGCCATCGCGTACCGAAAGATAGGTGGCCAGATCCGCGATCAACCGGCGCAGCGGGAACAGCAGCGCCTGGTGGCTTTCCACTTCGTAGCCAAGTTCGATCCGCGCATCGAAATGATCCGGCGGTGCATAGCACTGCAGTGGATCGTCGGCATCGCCGTGCAGCCGATCGAGGGGTTCGAGCAGCGCGCTGCCGAAGCGGCGGCGCAGGCCGTCGCGCGGCATTGCGCGCAGTGCGCCGAGTGTCCGCACGCCCATGCGATGCAGGCGCGTGCCCGCGTCGTCCGGCAGCAACGCGCCGCGGATCGGCACCTGCGCCAGCGCACGCTGCATGGCATCGCCATGCATCACCGCAAAGCCGTCGCGCAGCCCCGCGAACACCAGCGCGGCGCGCGGCGTCGGCGCCAGTGCAATGCGATGCGCGAATCCGAGCGCGGCAAGTTCATCGCGCAGCCGCACCTCGAAGCGCGGCCACGGCCCGAACAGGCGAAAACTCGCCTGCGCCTCAAGCACGATCGCCCCCGGCCATTGCGCGCTGACCTGCGAACTGTGCCGGTACGCCCATGCCGCAAGGAAACGTTGCCAGCGTTGTTCCGTCGCCGGATCGTGGTCGACCATCGTCACGTCGGCCAGCAATGCGTGCGCGGCCGACAACCGCATCCCCGCCTTGAGGCCCGCCTGCGCCGCCGCCACATTGACGGCATGCAGGCGACGCAATTGCGCAGGCCCGGTGACCAGCGCCAGAGGCCGGGTCGGATCGGGCATGCGCCGCAGGACGGCATCGAGCGCGAGTTGCGGCAACAGCAGGCAGGCCCACAACATGCGTTGGACTCAGCGGGCCGCGCCGTGCGCCGCAATACCCACCAGCGATCGTGGATATGACTGTGGACCAATGAACGTTCCGCCAGGCGCATGTGCGCCGCGGCATTTCCTGACATGCCACGCACCCGCGGCATATTCGATGCGCAACGATGCGGGCGATGGCTGGTTGGCATGCCTGCTGTCACGGAAGGCGAAGGCCAGGCAATTGCCGCTGTCCGCCGCCACCTGCAAACGCCGCAACGCGGGCGCGTCGGCCTTCAATGGCCAGCCGAGCACCACGGCGCACGCACCGCTGCGCAGGCATTGCTCGAACGCCCACAGCGCGTCGCGCGCATCGGCCTGGATGATCTGCAGGTTACGCAACTCCACCCCGGCGCTCGCCCATGCCGGTGCATAGGGCACATACGGTGGTGCGATCAACACCACCAGATCGCCGGCCTGCGTCACGCGCGCCAGCGTCGGCATCAGCACGGTGATTTCGCCGACGCCATCGGCCGGCAGCAGCAATTCGGTCAACGCATTGCGTGGCCAGCCACCCTGCGGCAGCAGCGCATCGAGCGCGGGATGGCCCGTCGTTTCGCCGCTCGCAGTCCCCATGGGCGCATGTCCCGCGCGCCACACGGTCTGCGCTGCCAGCAAGGACTCCAGTGTCGCTGCAGTTGCCATCAACCCGGCCGTACCAGGCCGCAGTACAAGCCTTCGATGGCGAAATCGCTGCCGCGCGGGATCGTGATCGGCGCGTACCCGGCATTGCGGGGCAGCAGGCGGATGCGCGCGCCGTCATGCTCGAAACGCTTGATGGTGAGTTCGCCGTCGATCCGCGCCACCACCACCTGGCCGTCGCGCGCCTCTTGCGTACGTTTCACGGCCACCAGGTCGCCATCGAGGATGCCGTCGTCGTGCATCGAGTCGCCCACTACCCGCAGCAGGTAGTCGGGCCGGCTGGAAAACAGCGAGGGATCGAGCTGCAGGTAACGTTCGACACCGGCATCCGCCCCGATGGGTATACCCGCGGCGACCCGTCCAAGTACCGGCAATTCCAGACGCTCACTGCGTGCGCGAGACTTGGCAGGGGCGCCCATCAAGCGGATCCCGCGTGCTTCATTGGGACGCACCTGCAGGTAGCCGGCCTGCCCGATCAACCGCACATGCTTGTGCGCGGCACTGGGGCGAAACCCGAAGTGATCGGCGATCTGCTGCAGCGTCGGTGGCGCGCCACGGGAGTCGGCTTGCCTCTGGATAAAGGCAAGAACCTCTTTTTGGCGCTGGGTCAGTAGAATGGCCACAGGTGAAAATCTATTCACCTCAGCCGACAGAAGCAAGTGGTTTCTTTCAATACTGCGGGATTACCGTC
Organism: Lysobacter sp.; assembly: GCA_026786005.1. GTDB lineage: Bacteria > Pseudomonadota > Gammaproteobacteria > Xanthomonadales > Xanthomonadaceae > JALYOU01. The sequence goes on from JAJAYW010000029.1 coordinate 16,400, forward strand.
ATGCCAGCGCTTGGTCACCAATCTCGCGTGGTCACGCCAGGCCCGACTCGCCGGCGACCACCTTGCGCACGCTGGAGATGAACGGCGAGCGGGCGCACACGGCACCTTGCCGCCGTTATCCGTCAACGAGGGTGCAATGTCATCGTCAGGCTCGCCAAATGGATTGGGCGTCCTGGATGTACTCCGCCATGCTGCGAGGCCGCTTTCCAAGCACCTGCTCGACCGTTGGCTCGACGTTCTCTGCATCGCCGCGTCGAAGGCCGACATGGAGAATCGTCTGGATGAACGTCTGCATCCACGTCATGTTTCGTTTCGTTCGCAGATGCCATGCGTAGCCGGGAATGCTGGCCGGTGTATAGC
>JAJAYW010000030.1 GCA_026786005.1 Lysobacter sp.
GCTGTCGGCGTTGCGTCCCGCGCCTGCCGGGTCGCTGATCGCCAGGCTCTTGGCGCCCGACTGGCCGTACACCACGTCGTCGGTGTTGGCGACGATATCGAAGTGGCTCATTTCGTGGATCAACGTGCCGGCCTTGGAATCGGTGCCCGTCAGCGGTGCAGTCCAGAAAGCTCGGCAGACGAAGATTTCGTATGGGCGGTTTGGATAGACATAGGCGTAGTAACTCTGGTTGCAACCGCAGTTGATCTTGACCTGTCCGCCACTCTGGTCCATCGCTGTATCGATCGACACGAAATGCGAAGTGGCAGTGCTGTAACGCGAAGACGCATATGCGCCAAACCACGTGGTGTAGCGGGGCCCGACATTGCTGGCGTTGAGATAGCCCTTGGCATTCTCGGCATAGCTCCGTGCCGAATTGACCGCGCTGCCGGCTGTGCTGATTTGGGTCGAGGAACAACCAACGTAACTCACTCCGTTGACGACCGTCCCACCACCGGAGGGAGGTTTGCGAGCGGTTGCACTGGAGGCACTCGATTTGGCCGCACTGTCATCCACCCAAACCCGCAGCGGTGCGCTTTGCAACAGCATCGGCAGGCCGCGTTCGGTCTTGAGCATTTCGCCGCCAGACAGTGAAGCATATTGCAGCGGCGAGACCAGCGTCACCAGGTATTGGCCTTTCTGGCTCATGTCATACGAATCGGTGAGGTCGACCAGATAGCGATGGCTCTGGCCCGGGCGCAGGATGGCGAAGTCTTCTGCGGTGGGTACGCCGCGCTTGATCATCGGGCCGTGATATTCCACGTCCCTGCCGTCCAGAGTGATCTGGAAGAGTTCGCCTTGCGGGGTTTCGCTGGGCAACTGCCATTTGGGAACGCGGGCAATCTTGTTGCTGGCGTTGGTGACGACCACTTCAACCACGCCATTGTCAGCGTACATGCTGACGCGCAATGGATTGGACTTTGCGCTGGGCGGGGCGGCGACAGCCGCTGCGATGGCAACAGCCAGCAAAGTGCCGCATCCCGCGGCGCGAACAAGCGTTGATTTCATTCAGTCGATCTCCAAGGCATGGCGAGGCCCGCGAAGGCGGACGCGCGACCATACCCGGACACTGCTACATACGCACCTTGCAGTGTGTCATAGCCATGAGTAAATCGTTTTCACCCTTGCGCCGACCAGCCACAAAAAAGGCGACCCGCTTGCGCGGGCCGCCTCTTGTACGCGCTGTCTTGCGATCAGTTGCGGTTTGGCGTGTTTTCACCGAAATACTCGTGGTTGTCGGCATTGCCCACAACAGAGGCTGACGGGTTGCCGCTAGTCTGATTTGGATTGCTTAGCGCCAGATTGTGCGCGCCGGTCTGGCCGTAAACCCAGTCGTCGGTGTCGGCAACGATCGTGAAGTGACTCATTTCATGGATCAGCGTGCCGGCCTTGGAGTCGGTTCCAAGCATCGGTGCCGCCCAGAACGCATTGCAGACATAGATCTTGTAAGGATCATTCGGGTACACGTATGCGTAACTGTCTTCGAAGCCGGGATCGCACAGGCAATTGATCGACACCTGCCCCGCGTTCAAATCCATTGCGGCATCGATATTGACGAAATTCTGCTTGGCGCTGTTGTAACGCGCAGTGAGAAATGTACCAAACCACCACGTGTAGCGCGTACCTACCGTTCCGGCATTGAGGTACCCCTTGGCAACTTCGGTGTACGTGCGCGCTTCCTTGATGGCCGTTCTGGCCAGGGCCTGGCGATCGGCTGAGCAGTTGAGGTAGGTCGCATTGACACCGAAGCCGGACCTGTCGCGGAGCGGACCTGGATCTCCGGCACCGTTCGGATTAGCCGATGTGTCACGTCCAAGGGGCGGCAGGGTCGGATTGCCGGGGACGGTGCTTCCACCTCTCGCAGCACCCCCAGTAGTGGATAACGCCGCGTTGTTCAAGTCCGAAGCGTTCAACCACAAATTCAGCGGGGCGCTTTGCAACAACATGAAATCGCCGCGTGGTGTTTTCAGAGACGAACCATCGGAAAGCGACGCCCATTGCAACGGCTTGGCCATCGTGACCGAGTACTGGCCCGGCTGCGAGATGGCGTAGTCGATCGAGAGATCGACAACCGTCCGGATGGTCTGACCCGGCCTGAGGATTGCGAAATCCTTTGCCTTGGGCACACCGCGCTTGACCATCTTGCCGACGTACTCGACCGGCTGGCCGTCGCGGGTGATGCGGAACAATTCCGATTCGCCACTCGCATTCGGCAACTGCCACTTGGGCACGCGCGCAGTCTTGTTCGAGGTGTTGGTGATCGTGACTTCCACGGCCCCAAGGAAACCGGTTGCAGGCGCCGTTGCGGCGACCATGCCGACACGCAGCGGATTGGATTTGGCGATGGGTGCTGCGGACGTGGAAGCGGCAATTGCCGTGGCAAGCAGACTCGAGCCGATAACGGCACTGAGCAGAAGAGATTTCATTGAAAGTCCTGTGGGAAACGACGCCGGGCCGTGGCGGAAGGCGAATCTTACGGCGCTGGATTGACTAGGCAATGCTGCATCGCAGCAATTCTGTGTGACCTCTGTATTGGTTGCTGGACGATTGCCAACAAAAACGGCCCGCTTGCGTGGGCCGTCCATGAACAGAATAAATAGTTCTTTACATAAAGCAGCGAGATCAACGGGCCCAGGCCCGTCCGTTGTAAACGCGGACAGAGGAGCCTTCGCGGATACCGTTGATGTCGCTCTGGCTGACGACGGTGGTGCGGCCATCATTCATGCGCACATGCACGTTGTAGGAGCCACCGTTATTGCGTTGGGCGCTGTTCTGGATCGCGTTGCCGGCGACCGCGCCTGCAACCGCACCTGCAACGGTCGCGGTATTGCGACGGCCCTTGCTCTCGTCATCGGCCAGTTCACGGCCGGCTGCCGCGCCGACGATGCCGCCCAGAACCGCGCCTGTGGCGTTGGGAACCGTGCTGGTGCCAGTGGATGTCATTTCGATCCGGGTGACGGTGCCACAGTCGTAGCAATTCGCGCTCGAGGAGGACGGCGGCGCAGTGCCGTAGCCGGAACCATAACCGGGGGAGGATGTCGTGGCGCAACCTGCCATGGCAATTGAGGTGATGGCGGCAATACCGATCAGACGAAGATTCATGGGGCTCTCCTGAAGTGGGTGAGGGCAGGAGCACTCGCTCCCACGGCGCCAACTTAGGCAGGGCACGATGAACGGGCCGTCAATCCGGCAGCGATAACGCCTCCGCAGCGCTCAGGTGTCAGTTGCAATTCAGTTGCGGAAATCCTGATGGCAGGCCTTGCATGCCTCGCCGACATCCTTGGCCGCGGCACCAAGGCCCGGGCAGTTCAGCGGTGGCGTGGCCAGTGAGGTATCCAGCGCGGCACGCAGGCCGCTGGCATGTTTGACAAAGCGTTCGTCATCCGACAGGTCGGGGAATGCTTGCTCCAGGGAATTGGCCGAGGTCCGCAATGCCTGCAAGTGCGGGATGGTGTCGATGGCGCCGCATTTGTTCTGCTCGACATTGGCGTGCAGCTGGTTGAGGTGCCATTGCTGCACATACATGAGACTTTCTGGAAAATGATCCTTGCGTGCATCCAATGCGCGCATCGCCATGACCGTACCGATGACGCCCGCCACCAGGCCGATCAGGAACAGGAAAAAATAACGCGCTGCACTGCCTGCCATTGCTTGAACTCCTCTTTGCCGGGTCGGCCGCAACATAGCACGCAACGTTAAGATCGCCGGATGAAGAAAGCATTGCGCGAGCGTTTTGCCGGCATCGACCGGTTGTATGGCAGCGGCGCGGTCGAGCGATTGGCCGATTGCCGCGTCGCTGTGGTCGGCGTCGGCGGTGTGGGCTCATGGGCGATCGAGGCGCTGGCACGTTCTGGCATCGGTCATCTGACCCTGATCGATGCCGATGACCTGTGCCTGTCCAACACCAATCGACAGCTGCCCGCAGTCGAAGGCCAGTACGGCCGCAACAAGGCTGAAGTGGTTGCCGAACGGTGTCGCGCGATCAATCCGGAGCTTGTGGTCGATGCGGTGCAGGCGTTCGTGACGCCGTCCAACCTGGAGGCACACCTGGGCAGCGGGTTCGACCTTGTGCTCGATGCCTGCGACAGTTTCCGCAGCAAGGTCGAGATGATCGCGTGGTGCCGTCGGCGCAAGCAGCCGATCATCGCCGTGGGTTCCGCCGGAGGACGCACCGATCCGACGCTGGTCCGCGTTCGCGACCTGTCGCGCACCGAACACGACGCGATGCTCGCGCTGATCCGCAGGAAGCTGCGTGGCGAATTCAACTTTCCGAAGAGTCTGCAGCGCTACTTTGGCGTGCCGGCGGTGTATTCGCTGGAGAACGTCAAGTATCCGCAAGCCGATGGTTCGGTGTCCGGCCTGCGTCCGAAGCTCGGCCCCAATGCTGCATTGAATCTGGATTGCGGCGCCGGGCTCGGCGCGGCTACACATATCACCGGTGCGTTCGCATTTGCGGCCGTGGGCAAGGCGATCGAGTTGTTGCTCAAACAAAATCGTGGTTCGGATTCGCTTTTGTAGGAGCGCACTTGGGCGCGATGAGGCTTCACCGGTAGAGCCTCTTCGCGCCCAGGTGCGCTCCTACAAAAAACCCGGTATTGCCGGATTCGTTTGTTGGCTGCACGCCGACAACCCAAACAGACGCTCCGCATTGGCCGTCGTGGCGGTGGCGATATCTGCTTCGTTTTCGCCGCGAAGTCCCGCAATCGTTTGCAACACGATCGGCAATCGCGAGGGCTCATTCCGCAGGCCGCGATGGCTGGCATCGGGTTGGTCGGGCGAATCGGTCTCCAGCAGCAGGTGCTCGATCGGCATCGCCGCGACGAGTCTTCGCAGGCGATTGGCGCGTTCGTAGGTCACCGGCCCGCCCAACCCGATCATGAAATCGAGTTTCCACAACTGCCTCGCCTGCTCCTCACTGCCTGGAAAACTGTGGACCACCCCACGTAACTGGCCGATCCGCTTGATCGCGACGATCACCGCTTCGACGGCGCGGCGCGCATGCACGATCACCGGCAAGTCGAATTCACGCGCCAGCGCCAATTGCTCGTCGAAATAACGATGTTGCGTATCGGCATCCAGGCCTTCGACATAGAAGTCGAGTCCGCATTCGCCAATCGCAAACGGTCGTTCGCGTTCGATCCATTGGCGCAGGTCTTCGAGATGTTGCGGCCGATGATCCGACAGATACATCGGATGCAGGCCATAGGCGGGGAACAGGCCTGCGTGTTGCAGGCACAACCCCCGCAATTTCGGCCAGCTTGCGGCCGTTACCGCAGGCAACACCTGCCGGCTTACGCCAGCGGCGCGGGCACGTTCCAGCGCAGCGATGCGGTCCTCGTCGAACTCCGCTGCATCGAAATGGCTGTGGCTATCGACGAGCATCGCGGTCGATGACCTGATCGTCATCCTTGCGCCGCTTGATGTTGGCGAGCAGCAGCGTGCCGAGCCCGAGCAGGATTTCGTCGACCAGTGGGATGAAATCGGGGACGACGACATCGGCGGCAAACAGTGCCGCAATCAACCAGAACAACTGGGGAAAGCGCAATTTCCTCGCCCAGTTCAGGATCGGCATCAGCAGTGGATTGGCCATAGTGAAACCTCTGGAGAGTCGATAGACCAAACGCTATCACGTGGCAGCGGTGACACCAGCGTCGGCGGTGTACCCACTGGGTTCACGTGGGCGACAGGTTGAGCTGAACCGTTGGGGTTTCGCTCAGGGCCACCGTGCTGCAATCGGCCCCGTCAATAAGGCGGGGTCCACCCGCTGCAGGAGTCATCATGAAGAACAATACTTTAGCGATTGCATTGGCTTCCCTACTTGTGGGTGGTGTTGCCGTGGCGGCGTTCCAGAACAACCGCGAAACGCAGCCCGATTTTGTTGCTGCAGGCGCGGCCAATGGCGATGCGCTGGGCTTGAACGCCCAAGGCGATGCGCGCGTGGATGACAACGACATTCCTGCCGGTGGCCGTGTTGAATATGCACAGGTCACTGACATTGATCCCATCACCGAGAAACAACAGTTGTACGCGCAGGTGATCGGGACCGATCCGATCCGCGAAACGTCAACGACCTCGACGCCGCGCGAAGTCTGCGAAGACGTCGTCGTCCAGGAGCGTTTGCCGGAGCGGGATCGTAATATCGGCGGCACCGTCGCTGGCGCCGTTATCGGCGGCCTGATCGGCAACCAGGTCGGCGGCGGCGACGGAAAGAAACTGGCCACGGTGGCTGGTGCGGTCGGCGGTGGTTTCGCCGGTCGTGAGATCGACCGTCGTCACGTCGGTGGCCAGGTCGTGAACCGCACCGATCGCCAGTGCCGCACGGTCTCGTCCACTTCGGAATCGAGCCGAGTCACTGGTTACAACGTGACCTTCCGTAACCCCGATGGCACCACCGGCACCCAGTACATGGGCAGCAAGCCGGGTAGCCGCATTGCCTTGGGCACCGACGACAAAGTGGTCGGCTACGACGTGACTTATCGCTATGGCGGCACCGAACGCACCATCCGCATGGACCAGAAGCCGGGCGATCGCCTGCCGGTCATCGACGGACAGGTCGTCACGCAGGTGGCCGCAGCCGATGGCAATGATCGCGGCTGATCGAAACTGACCTTGCAATATCCAGACGGGGCCGCCAAATGTCGGCCCCGGCTGTTTTACGGGGTGTTGGGCGTGGGCGTGGTAGGCTAAAATGGGCAGATCCCTCTCCACGCCCCCCGCCATGGCCCTGCATCCCTAAGATCTGTAAGACGTCCGCTCCCTGCTCA
>JAJAYW010000031.1 GCA_026786005.1 Lysobacter sp.
CAAGGACGCCGGCACCATCGTGGTGATCAACAAGGATGCCGAGGCGCCGATTTTCGAGATCGCGGACATCGGGCTGGTGGGAGACCTGTTCAAGCTGCTGCCGGAATTGCAGTCGGCCCTGTGATTGGTGGAGTGCTCGCATGAAGCATCGCCCCAGCAAGTGCTGGTCGTGGAAGTAACCTGATGTCCACGATGACCATCCCGGTCAATGACCTGAAACGCTATGCAGCCGAAAGCGCAGGCTCCTTGACCGAGTGCGCCGTTGAAGTGCTGCGCAGCGGCCATTACGTTCTCGGACCTTGGGTCAACGCATTCGAGTCGACGTTTGCGGATTATTGCGCAGTCGAACATTGCATTTCCGTTGCCAATGGAACGGATGCACTGGAATTGGCGCTACGCGCAGCGGGCATTGTCCCTGGCGATGCAGTGGTGGTTGCCGCCAATGCAGCGATGTACGGGACAACAGCGGTATTGGCCATCGGCGCGGACCCGATCTTTGCCGATGTCGTCGAAGCCACGGCCCTGCTCACCGCGGACACGATCCGTCAGGCAATCGGGGAAGCCACAAAAGCCCCTCGTGCACTGATCGTCACTCATCTTTACGGCCGGCTCGCCGACATGCCTGAAATTATTGAGGTCGCGAAGACTGCCGGCATGCTCCTGATTGAGGACTGCGCACAAGCGCACGGCGCGATCGGAGTCGATGGCCGTCGGGCTGGTGCATACGGCGATATCGCCACATTCAGCTTCTATCCGACGAAAAACCTCGGCGCACTGGGCGATGGCGGCGCGGTGACGACAAACGATGACTGCATCGCGGATCGCGTTCGCAAGCTCAGGCAATACGGCTGGTCTTCGAAGTACTGCAATGCGCTGGAGGGCGGACGCAATAGCCGTCTCGATGAGCTGCAGGCGGCATTCCTGTGCCGCTTGCTGCCGGACCTGGAAAGACGCAACAAGCGCCGGCGAGAGATCGCCAATCGCTACTCACTGGAAATACGCAATCCGGGAATTGCCACTCCACCGACCGCGGGAGCGGAGTACGTCGCACATCTTTACGTGGTGACTGCAGTGCGGCGCGATGCGTTGCGGGCGCACCTCTCCTCCAGTGGAGTCGGTACGGATGTGCAATATCCGACTCCCGATTATCGGCAAGTCATGCACGGTGACCGCTTTGCTCGCGTCTTTCTGCCAGCGACCGAAATCCTGTGCGGACAGGTCTTGACGCTTCCCTGTTTCCCTGAAATGTTCGATGCGGAAATTGATGCTGTCATCGCGGCCTGCAATGCCTGGCCGGGCTGAGAACGGGAGTACCCACATGGCAAACAAAGAAGATCTCACCCGTTTCGCAACACTGGGTTTCGAGGATTTCAGGCGTCTCGCTTCCGACAAGAGCTTGAGTGCCTACGAGAAAATCGGATTTCCGGATTCCTATCGGGAAGGCAAGGAGCCGGAGATCTTCGCTGACATCCTGCGAAAACTGCCCCGCCTCGACCGCGAGGGCGCCGTCGTTCTTGACGTGGGCCCCGGCTGCAGCGACGTTCCAAAAATGTTGATCCGGCATGCAGGCGAACGTCGACAGGAACTGCATCTGGTCGACTCTGCGGAGATGCTCGACCAGCTGGACGATGCACCAGGTGTCAGCAAAACCGCGGCTTTCTTCCCGGACTGTCCGGAATTGCTGGAACGGCTTGCTGGCCGCGTGGATGCCGTCATCGTCTATTCGGTGCTGCACTACATCTTCGTCGATACGAATCTATGGCGGTTCCTGGACACGACACTGCGCCTGCTGGCCCCGGGCGGCTCGCTATTGCTGGGAGACATACCCAATGTCTCCATGCGCAAGCGATTCTTTGCGAGTGACACCGGCAAGCGCTTCCACCGCGAGTTCACCGGGCACGATGAAGATCCTGAAATTCAATACAATCAAATCGAGCCAAACTGCATCGACGACGCGGTCATCTTCGCGATCCTGCAACGCGCGCGATCAGCCGGATTCAACGCCTATGTCATGGCGCAGCCAGCACACCTGCCGCTCGCAAATCGCCGCGAGGACATCGTGATCACGCGCCCTTAGGAGGTTTCCATGAAGGATCGCAACTTGATCATCGTCGGTGACAGCGCATTCGCCGAGATCGCATACGAATACTTCACCCACGACTCCCGTTATCGCGTCGTCGCTTTCAGCGTCGAACGGGAATTCATGACGAAGGACGCGTTGTTCGGCGTTCCGGTCATTGCTTTCGAGGAACTGGCTGACAGATTCGATCCCGAGAGCCACCATTTCTATGCGGCACTCGTTTACACGCAGATGAACCGGTTACGGACGCGCTTGTACCAGGAAGCCAAGGCGAAGGGCTTCCGAGCAGCGTCGTACATCAGTTCGCGCGCGTTCGTCTGGCCCAACGTCGATCTTGGGGAGCATTGCTTCATCTTCGAGGACAACACGGTGCAGCCGTTCGTGCGCATCGGTGACAACGTCGTAATGTGGAGCGGCAATCACATCGGGCACCACTCCGTTATCAAGGATAACTGCTTCATCTCCTCGCACGTCGTCGTTTCCGGTTTTTGTACCGTCGGGGAGAACTGCTTTATCGGTGTCAACGCGACGTTTGGAAACAATCTCGAGGTCGGTAACGACTGCCTGATCGGCGCGGGCGCCTTGATCGCACGCGATGTGCCCGGGGACACCCTGGTCAAGGGCAACCTGGCCAGTGGCGCGCCGGGTGTGCGGCAACGGTTCGGGCTGGAACCGTAAGCGATGGAGTGGCGCAAACTGGGAATCGTATTCCGACCCGATTCGTCGCTCCCATGGTCGCGCACGCATGCCATGCTGCCGACGCCCATGCTACTGGAACACCGAGGCGTCATCCGCGTTTTCTACACCGGCTGCGACGATGCCGGTCGCGGCCGCCCCTCCTATGTCGATCTCGACATGAACGACCCGACGCACATCGTCGCTGCGTGTCGTCGACCGTTGCTGGAGACCGGAATACCGGGCACGTTCGACGACAACGGCGCCGTCGCCACGTCGGTGGTGCGCGCACCCGATGGGCGCCTTTTCATGTATTACGTCGGTTTCGAACTCGGCGTCAGCACCCGTTACCGCTTGTTGACCGGGCTGGCAATCAGCGAGGACGACGGCGAAAGCTTCGTGCGGATTTCGAGTGCTCCCGTCCTTGAGCGCAGCGATGCGGAGTTGTTTTTCCGGTGCGGGCCGCACGTACTGTCGGAGGATGGCGTTTTCCGGATGTGGTACGTCGCTGGCAGCCGCTGGGTCGATATAGACGGCAAGCAGATGCCCGAGTACCGCATAGTGAACGCCGAATCCGCCGATGGCATCCGTTGGCCGACGTCGGGTCGCGTGGCTATCGACATCACGCAGCCGGACGAGCACGGCTTCGGGCGACCCTGGGTGCTGCGCGATCGCGGCCGCCATGTCATGTACTACTCTGTGCGGCGCAAATCCTTCCGCGCCTATCGCATGGGGTACGCCGAATCCGACGACGGCATCCACTGGAAGCGCGAGGACGCGCGCCTGAATCTCGATACGGGCCCGGGCGATTACGACGACGACGCGATCATGTATGCCGCGCCAATCGAGATCGCGGGCCGGCTCTGGTGTTTCTACAACGGCAACGACTTCGGCCGCGAAGGCATCGCGCTCGCCGTCCGGGAATCCGCATGAGTTTCACGGTGACACGCTATGACGGCGATGCCGAGACCTGGGACGCATTCGTGCGCAACAGCCGCAATGGCACCTTCCTGCTCGAACGCGGTTTCATGGATTACCACGCCGACCGTTTCCACGACCATTCCGTGCTGTTGCGCGATGGGTCTGGTCAGCTCGCGGCATTGCTGCCGGCCAACGAGCACGCCGGTGTGCTGCACAGTCATGGCGGCCTGACCTACGGCGGTTTGGTCCTCGGCCCAAACACAGGCGTGGCCGATGCGGTGGCCATGCTCGATGCTGTGCGCGCCTATCTGCGCGACATCGGCTTCGCACGGCTGCACTACAAGACGATTCCGTGGATTTATCACCGCCAGCCCGCCGAGGATGACCGTTACGCGTTGTTCCGCGCGGATGCGACGCTGGTGCGCCGCGATGTGTTGTCGGTGGTGGGGCGGGAAGACCGACTGTGCTACCAGGAGCGGCGTAACCGGGGAGTCAAGTCGGCCCGTCGCGCGAGCGTGGAAATAGCGGAATCGACCGATTACACCGGCTTCTGGCCATTGCTCGACGCTGTCCTGCGCGCGCGCCATGGTGTTGCACCGGTGCATGCACTGGCCGAGATCGAACACCTTCACGCACGCTTCCCGGACCGAATCCGGCTGTTCATTGCGCGCCATGCGGGCGAAACGGTCGCGGGCGTGGTGGTATTCGAAACCACGCGGGTGGCGCATGTGCAGTACATTGCCGTCGGCGATATCGGGCGCCAAGTGGGCGCGCTCGATGCGATCTTCGACAATCTGCTTGTTGCCGTCTTTCCCGACAAACCCTGGTTCGACTTCGGCATCTCCAACGAGGACCAGGGCCGCACGCTCAACGTCGGCCTGGTGGCACAAAAGGAAGGCTTCGGTGCGCGCGCCGTGGCCCACGACCATTACACGGTGGAATGCGGACCCGCGCCATGAATGCCATCGCCACACACGCCATCAAGACCGTCTCGGTCGTTGTCCCCGTCTACTACAACGCCGGCTCGCTGCCAGTGCTATTCGATCGTCTGCAGGCGGTCGAGCGCGAACTCATCGAACGTCACCAGGTCAGGTTGCAGCTGATTTTCGTCAATGACGGTTCGCGCGACGATTCGCAGCAGGCACTGCTGGCGATCAAGGCGCAGCGCCCGGAAACCACGGTGGTGCGCCTCGCGCGCAATTTCGGCGCAGTGCATGCGTCGCGCACCGGCTTTCGCTTCGTGCAGGGCGATGCCTTCGTCATCATCGCCGCCGACTTGCAGGACCCGCCCGAACTGCTGTTGGAAATGGTGCCGAAGTGGCTGGCCGGCCGGAAGTTCGTCATTGCGGTGCGCGCGTCGCGCGAGGATCCGTGGACGTCGCGAATCTATTCGTGGATGTACTACCGTGTATTACGTTTGCTGGTAGTGCCCGAGTACCCCGAAGGTGGCTTCGACATGGCGCTCATGGATCGCGCCATGCTAGAACCCATGCGCAATTGCTCCAAGAACGCGTTCACTCCTCTGCTCGCCTACTGGCTTGGTTACGAGCCCGAGGTGGTGACCTACCACCGTCCCGCGCGCGACCATGGCAAATCGCGCTGGACGTTCTCCAGGAAGATCAAGACGCTTCTGGATGTGATGCTCGGTTTCTCGGTCACGCCGATCAGGTTGATTTCCGCCATTGGCGTGGTGGTGGCGGGATTGAGTTTCGGCTACGGCATCCTGGTTGCGATCGGCGCGATGCTTGGCAAGGTCGAGGTGTCCGGATTTGCAACCTTGGCCATCCTGATCACTTTCCTGCTTGGCCTGATCATCGTCATGCTGGGCGTGATCGGTGAATACCTGTGGCGGATTTTCGACGAGGTCAACCGGCGGCCGGAAACGGTGATCGATGAAGTGGCCTGAGCGCGAGGGTTTCCGCTTTCTGGTTGCGGGCGCGTTGAACACAGCGATCGGGTACGGGTTGTACCTGCTACTCAATCTCGCCTTCGATTACCGGGTGGCCTACACCCTCTCCTACCTGCTTGGCATCGTGTTGTCTTTCGTGCTCAACAGCCGCTACGTGTTCCGCCAACCGATACGCTGGAAACGCATTTTGGTCTATCCCGTGGTGTACGTGCTGCAATACGGGCTGGGGCTGCTGTTCGTCTGGGTGTTCGTCGGCCTGCTGCATCAACCCGAGGCACTCGCGCCCATCGCCGCGGTCGCCGTCAGCCTGCCCCTCACCTACTTCGCCTCCCGGCACATCCTGAGCGCCAAGCCCCATGCCCCAGCCCAGCATTGACGATTGCCGCCTGATCGATTTACCCAAGATCGTGGATGCCCGCGGCAACCTGACCTTCATCGAAGAATTGCGCCACGTGCCCTTCGCGGTAAGACGTGTGTTCTACCTTTACGACCTGCCCACCGAAGCCTCCCGCGGCGCCCACGCGCATCGGCAACAGCACCAGTTCCTGATCTGCCTGTCCGGGAGCTTCGATGTCGAATTCGACGACGGCAGCAGGACCGGCAAGATCCATCTCAACCGGCCGTGGAAAGGCTTGCATGTACCGCCGATGATCTGGGCTGCAGAAACGAATTTCGGACCCGGCAGTGTTTGCCTGGTGCTGTCGTCTGATCTCTATAGCGCATCAGATTACATCCGCGAATATGCGGAGTATCTGTCGCTGGTGAAGGCGGGCAGTCGGAACCCTTGAATCCGACCCGGCACATCACCTGTCAAGCCAATGGAAATAAGGTCCGTGCCACACGATGCGAATACCTATTGCATCACTTCAGCGTGAACTTGATTTCCCAACACGGTTTTCCATTGCAGGTGTAGAGGACACGATAGCTGCCGGTGCTCCACGGTTCGCCCGCCGCTTTTGCCTTGAATCCGACCGAGGTTTCGCCTTGCACGACATAGCGCGCCTGCTGGTTGAAAACCTGGCGATTGGCGGCATCGAAGATCTGCAACACGACTTCGCCTTGCTGATCTTGCCGGCCTTTGAAGATCGCCAGGCCATAAATCGGCGCGCTGGCCAACAAGTTGGTGTCAGGCTCCTGCAACAGGCCATTGGTTCCCAGCTTGCGGCCGATTTGCGCAACCATGATTGCCGGAGCGTCGACTGGGCGTTGTTCCGCCGGTGGCATGGATTGCGCTTCGCCTGGTTGCGCTTGCGGCGGGCTCGATGCCGCACTGGCGGGACGAGACTCGACGGCGACGCGCGGATCATCGCTGCACGACATGCACAGCAACGTGCAGGCCGCCATGCCCAAAGCGGCAAGCATCCGCATCACGTTCCCTCCCTTTGCAACGCTGGATCGCGTCGCACCGACATCCTGCTGTAAGCCAGAAACAACGCCAGCACCAGCGCAATGCCTGCGCCGATCCAGGCCAACACCGAGGCCAGCATCCAGCCGGGCGGCCTGTAATACGTGATCAATCGGTAATGCCCCGCCGGCATCGGCCACCCTCTCAGGAATCCGTTGGCTGCAACCGCATCCGGCCCTTCGTGGCAATCTGTCTTCATGCACTGGAACGATGCCCAGCCGGGATACATCGCTTCATTCTCGATGAAAAAGAACGGTCTACCGCTGGCAATTTCGTAGACGGCTCCATTCTCGCGAAACTGCTGCATACGGATATCCACGTCTGGTATTGCCGGCGAGCGGCAGACCGGCTGCTTGCACGTCGCCAGTGTCTCTTTGGAGATCTCTCCGGGGCCCGGAAGAACGAGGATCGCCGACCGTCGCAGCATCCAGTCGAGGGAAGCGCGATCGCGGGGGGTGGCATTGGTGCGCGCAGCGTCATAGAGCCGGCGCAACGCCGGCATGAATTTGAAATTCTCGTATCCAAACGCCGAAAACTGCTCCGTCACCCAGCCCAATTGGTAACGGCCGTCGATCAGTTCGCGCTTGGAGACCACGGGCAACTGGTTGAACACCAGCCTGGCCGGCCGCCATTCGAGCGCCTTGAAACGATCGATCGAGACCAGGTTGCGCAGCGTATCGCCGTAGAGATTGCGTTCGATCGTGTCGTTGCGTTCCACGTTCCAGGCACGTGCATTGGTCAGGACGTGCTGACGTCCATGCGCAAGCACCAGCAACGCCACGCCAAAAAAAGCTGCATGCACGATGGGGGGCCGGAGCAGCCCCTTGATCGCCGCAACGCAAACCAGCGCAGTCACTACAGTCGATGCAAGCGCCCAGTACAAGCTCGGCCGCGTATGGCCCAGTCGCAGTCCGTACCATGCCAAAGCCAGCAGGACGAGCGTGAACAGGATTGTGCGATCCATCCACCTCGACATCGTCCCGGTATCGCCGCGCACCAACTGGGTCACGCAGGACGCGGCCAGGAGGCAGGTGCCGATATGGAGGAGCGGCCTGAAGTCGGACAGCGGAAACCGGCTGATTCGCGCCCCGGGCAACATCGAGACCAGCGACTGCCACCAGCCGATATCCACCATGAACACTAGCGCGATCGTGATCGCAACGACGCCGAATACACTGGCCTGGTCCCGGCGCACGCCGATGGCTGCGAGATAAAACAACGCCGTCGGCAAAAAAAGGTCGCGCATGGTGACGTCGTTCGGCAGGAACGCGACGTCGTAATCGAACACCAGCGTGCTGAATATCGATGCGTTGGCCAATGCGGCGGGTTCCACCGACTGGCGCACGTTGGCGACATCGAGCAATGCCGGCAGGTATTTGACCGAGGCCAGGGCGGCAGCGCACAAGGATCCGATGCCGATCAACAATACTCGCGACAAGCGCATGTCGGTTTCCGCCGGCTTTCTTGATGCGAGTATCAACACCAGTGCTGCGCACAGATAACCCGAGGAGACGACCACGCCCGGGTACGCGCCGACGATCAGTTGCCAACACACCAATACGAACAGTAAAAACCAGAATGCGGTGCCATGTTTCCACAATTGGTGGAGCGCGTAGATCAACCACGGCAACAGCGCCGCGCCCCGCACGATATCCACATGTTGGGCATTGGAAAAAAACGAACCGCTGAATAGGTAGCCACAAGCGGCGACAAATGCGCCAGTACGCGAAAGGCCAAACGAACGGCACAACGCGAACATGCCGAGGGATGCAAGCAGGACATGCAGAACCTGTAGACGCGTCGCGCCAACCAGATCATAGCCGTCGATCGCGGCATACAGATACTGCGGCAGGTACCACGTCCCATCCTGCAAACTCATATGGCCCGGTAAACCGAATCCTCCCCAAGGTAACCACAGCGGAGGCGCCATGAAGCTACCGTCTCTTAACCTGGCGACTGCATGTGCGTAGTAGCCGCCCTGGAAATCCCAAGGGAAAGTGGCGTGACCGAGCACATGCGCTCGGAATACGTACAGCGCCATGAGCATCATGAAAACCAAGGCGCCGGCATAAACAATGTCGATGCCCGCACCTGGCATGAAACGGCTGCTATTTTTCATGGCCATCGTTTACTCTGGCTCGAAGTATTCGTTCGGATCGCAGCAAGGCTGAGAAGAGCAAAACAGTTCTGGCATTCCCCTTGATCGCATCATCCGTTTTTTGACAGTCCGGTAATCACGACGCCCGCCACGATGAAGAGGGTACCGATCACGTACGGGATTGCGATTACATCGAGAACATGCGCCACGACGCGATACGCGGGAATAACCACAGCGGTCCGCGCACCCCCGCACGTGGACCATGCTGCTTCACCTCGACCATCGCTGGCATTCCTATGCTGGCTCATGTTCACTTGGCACCGCACCCTGCAGCGCTGAGCTTGTCGAGAAGGCTCCATCGCTTTTGTCACCTATAGTTTGGAACCAGAAGCTGCCGCCATGGATTTCCACCCTCCCTTGAACGGCATCCCTTGCCTGTTGCGTTAGCATTACTCTCGCAAATCCCGATCCGAACAACACTTTGACCTTTGGATTGTTGATAAGAAAAGCCTGCAGGAGGTATTGCTCGTTCCAGCTCCGGTTCTCTTCGATAACCCATCGAAACGGATACTCCTCAGGCAGAAAAATATCGTGGACGTGGACATACACGCCCGGACGAAGCCGAGGCAGTATCTTGAGGAACAGGTAGTTCACATCACTTCCGGTCTTGCAGACGTGCGACGTGTCGATGAACAGAAAGTCGCCCGCTTCAATGCTCTCGAAATAACTCAGCGGTACGTCCTGGATTTTTTTCTGGACAAGTGATATGCCGTACGTCGGATCCAGCAGAAACTCTCTCGGGTAAGGCTCGATACATTCGATCCTGGCACCTGGGGCGAGGAACCTGTTCCTGACATCCACCATCAGCAAAGTGGAAAACCCGGAGCCCGCTTCAACGATACGCCGCGGTTGCAACTCGCATAGGAGCACAAACAATGCCGCGGCATCGATGTGCGAGAACTGGTCGTTATCGATGAAATACGTTTGCCGACCTCCGGCGTCGATCGCATCCTTCTGCTGCGCGACATAGTCGAATTTTGGAAAGTGGCGTGGAAACACGTGTTCCAGCACATAACGCTGCGCAGGCAGATTGAAATCAATGCCTGGCAACAACTCCTCACGCCGATGCCAAAGCTCTTCCGCACGCGCACGCAACTCGTCGGTATCGACGACAGGCGAGTAGAAATGGCCGTTCGGGAAAAGCGTGGTTTTGCCGTCCTTTACATCCATCCGCGATGACTCCTCAATAAATATTGTTGCGCCGCTAGATTGAAATCGATACCCGGCAAACTCTCGCGACGGCGCCATAATTCCGCTACCCGGCTCCGCAACTCATCGGTATCAACCACGGGAGAGTAGAAATGATCATTCGGAAAGAGAGAGGTCGTGCTATCCCTGACGTTCATCGACAAACCCTTTCGAAAAATAAGCTAGCTATATATTCAGAAACTTACGCCCGCGCTGCGCGCGTGGTATCCGGGTTAGAGCGACGCTGGTCAATTGATATCCAGGATTTTTGTGGTGTCGCAAGCCGTTCCATCCTTTGGCACGAACAAATGCACGACGTAACGCCCCGGCGGCACTTTTGAAATATCTGCGACGAAGCCGAAACCAGAAAACTTGGCAGATTCCGCCCCCGTACCTTGAGCCACATCTGGACGTTCAAGTCCTGCAGTAGCGGGAATCCCGTACGTCGAATCTCCCTTTAGCACGATCACGAACTCTGCCGGAACACTCAATTGCCCATCGACTATCCATCCGTTGAACACCACCTGCTCAGAGCGCGTCACGGAGCCAGGAACTCGTGGGTCTAATCCGTTCCCGCCAACGGAATTGAGATCGCACCTGCCTGTGTACTTGGCAGCCGGCAATGCGAACTCCGACGCCACGAATGGCCGAAGATCGTTGTTGGCGGCGGAAGGTGAACCACTTACACCCGGCTTGGATGATGTCGCTGCCTTTTCTTCGGATCCGTACTTGTTGCAACCGCTTGCCAAGAGTGCAATGGTCAGTATCAATAAACGTGCGGTCATTTTAGTTCCTCAGGTTGTTGCATGGTTTGGCAGGCAGGAGACATTATATCTGCTGATACTTGATAGTCGATTTTTCGCCCCAGCCTTTCGTGGAAAGGGCGGCTGTAGAGAATTCCGTAAGGATCTTTGTCCACCACGCAAAAACTCCGTACGCCAGCGTCGAGGTGCGATTTTACTTCGGTCCCGATACCGGATCGAGCCAAATCCTCGGAATCCGGCATGTCGCTGAAAGGATAGACATAGCGCGCGCCGGTAATTGCGGTGATGTAGAGCGCACTGACCGCGAGACTTGCGACAAACACTTGCGACATAATTTTATCCTGTAACCGCTGTTCGATTACGTAAAATGCTGCCCAAAGAAATGACAAATACCAGAAGAAGAAATATCGCATCTCGTGCGAGCCCGGGACTATTGAAACAACTAGCGCCATCATGGCATGCACGGCAGCGAGCTTGAAGATCAACCCCCCCCCGAGTTTGATCCGAATGGTGAATAACAAACACACTGTAAACATTAGTTGATAAGCGAACAGTCCACCCATCCGGTAGCTCATTGCTGTTGAAGGAACATCGCCTTGAGCAACAATATAAGGCAAGGGACGAAGATCAAATGCGCGCCATTCAAATACCGAAACAAGCCAACGCAGTGTCCTTGGTACGTCTGCAAGGTAAGCGGCGGGAGCCCAACTGGACGTTGATACGGCGCCAGGCAACGATAGTGGTCCAATCTGAAGGGCGACCGGAAACAAAGGGTTGCCCATCGCCACAAGATTGACCCAGCCATAGCCGATCGCCACCGCACCGCCTAATACCGCAAGTCCTAAGAAGCGCGGAAAGTTTTGTTTCCGCAAGTCGGACAATGCGTTGGCATGTACGGAATCGCGCTGAAACCCGGCGGTGACCACATATACACACCAGATTACAATTCCGAATGGGATGGCCGTTACCTTGAAGGTTGTCGCAATACACAACACACATGCTGTAACGATGGCATGTCGAATCTGGTGGCGTTCGGGAGATACTAGGACATGTACTATCGAGAACATGCCGAAAGCGAGAAGAAAATTTACCGGCAAATCCGTGTAATTGCCTGCAAATTCGACCTGCGCGACAGGGACAGCCAATACGGCAAGGATAGCCGCAGCAATCCTGATTTCATATAACTTGGTCATCGCGACCGCGCCGCCCACTACCACTATGGTATTGAATAACTGCGTGGCTTCAACATGTCCGGTCATCCGCCAAAGCATGCCCTTCACGAAATCCAGGACTGGCGGAAACCCTTCCAGGAGAATTCTGTGTGCCGCGGGAATGATGTAGTCGGCATAGGTAATGATGCCCCCCCTGATTCCGGCGAACGGCAAGTGATACGCGAGAGAATCCCAAGAGACGTCCAGCCTCATCCAAGCCGTGGCTACAATTCCAAGCATGTACAGGCTGGCCAACACGCCTGCCCAGGTTATCCGCTGGCGCAATCTCATTGGCGCGTTAATCATGTATGTACCTGGCAATCGGGGAGGACGTGGATTGCACCGCGCAGCCGCACACGATGCCACAAGAATATCCGACATGGTCGTCAGCCATGATCGATCGCCTCGCACGCAGCGTCCGACTCACGTTTGGCGATCTCATAGTAGCGATCGAGCATCATCTGCCTGTCAATTTCACGCCCAAAATCCGCCGGCACGTGATAAAGGGAGGTCGTCTTCGGGCACATGCGGAAGTCACCCGTCCAACTGTACCGCCGCCAAAGATCCCAGTCCTCCAGATTGTCGAGCTTGGGATTGAATCCGCCGTAACGCTCATACAAGGAGCGCCGGAACAGCACGGCCTGGATCGGGATGTAGTTGCTGACCTGCAACAACGCGCGGTCGAATTCGACCCGTTGCCGCGGCAGCGACGAATGGAGCACTTCCTGGTAACGGCCCGAATCCGGATCCGTCGCGATTTTGGTTTCCCAGGCAAGCGCATAGCACGCGCCGAGTTCTGTGCGTCCGTGCAACCTCGAAACCAGGTACTCCACATGATCGGCGAACAACAGATCGTCGTCGTCCAGGAAGTTGGCATATTCGCCGCGTGCGATCTTTAACCCGAGATTTCCGGTCACGCAGCGGTTCGAGTCGGCATTCGCACACGACAGGTACTTGAGATCCAAGCCGAACGTGCTAGCGCAAGACTCAGCGACACCCTGCATCTCCGCCCCTTTATCCTCGACGACGATGACTTCGATCTCCGAATAGGACTGGTTGGCGATGCTTGCAAGCGCCTGTCGCAACAGATCCCCACGCCCACGGAACGTCCGCACGATGATGCTGACCAACGGTAGCGATACTGGCGTAGGCGCAATTGCTTCAAATGCACCGGCGCGACGAAGCCCATAGTCCCATCGCATAAAAGGAATCCGTGCACTTCCACGGCGATAGCGGCTCAACAAGAAAAGCGGGCCGAGCACAACAAGCTTAAGTCCACTGC
The DNA here is from genome assembly GCA_026786005.1 of Lysobacter sp. Lineage (GTDB taxonomy): Bacteria > Pseudomonadota > Gammaproteobacteria > Xanthomonadales > Xanthomonadaceae > JALYOU01. The sequence continues at coordinate 13,594 of JAJAYW010000031.1, forward strand.
GCAGGAATCCGCGATATGCATTTTGCTGGCGCGCGCTGCGTCCAAGCTCCCGCCACATGCCCGGAATCGCAAGCAGGTCCGACAACGTTCCAAAGCGCAGGCGCAACAGCATGTTGGCCAAGCTACTGCCATGGAATTGCAATGGCTTGAACTGTGCCGGTTCGGCATAGGAGTCATGCTGGAACACTGCGCGCGGCACGTAGGCAAGCTGGTAACCACGTCCGCGCAGGCGGTAGGAAAGGTCGACATCTTCCCCGTACATGAAAATCAGGTCGTCGAAGCCACCGACTTCCCGATAGGCTTCACGACGGAACAACGCACACGCGCCCGACACCCATGTCGTGAGCATGGTGACGGGGTCGTAGTACTTGGGATGTTCGTATGGGGTTTGCCGCAATTCCCACGCAGCAACTTTTTCATCGGAAGTCGCTGTTGCCAGCAACAGCACGCGCAGCGCATCGGGCTGGAAACGTCCGTCGACGTTGCACACCAGGAAATACTCCGCACGGCTCTGGCGGAAATTGTAGTTGTGCCCGCCACCGAATCCGACGTTGCGTCCCGAGCTGTACATGTAGCCTGCAAATGGACAGCCCTGCGCTGCGACAAAGCGCTCGAATGCCAGCCTGGTTCCCGAACCAGGGCTGTGATCGCGGATATGCAGCTTGATCTTGTCGAGCGGATAGTCGGATGTCAGCAGGGACTCCATGAAACCATCTACCCACTGCTCGCTGTTGTAAACCACCACGGAGATATCGAGCTCGACGAGCTTCGCCTCGATTCCCGCGCGAACGCGATAGGCCGGACACGCGGGCCAACGGTCCACCGCAAGAGCATGCAAGTCGCTGAGGATCGAAGCGCTGTTGGAACCCGAATTCCTGGTTTCGTTGAGGGACCGAAGCTGTTGGATCCGCACTTGCTTGCGCTCTGGTGTCCCCGGCCACGAGAAGACCACTTGTTTAATGGCGAATTTCACAAACTGCTTCGCAGCGCCCACAAGACGGACGCCCGTGCGCCTGGCGCCATTGATAAAGCCGGCCGTGTACAGGCGGTGCTCAAGCGCAGCGACGCGCGAGTAAAGAAGATTCGTTTGGTGCTGGAGTCCATCGACCTCATGCTGTTTCTGGATCAGCGCCTGCTTGGCAATGGTGATTTCAATGTCATGGCTCGAGGCACGGGCATGCACCTCGTCGCGTAGATTCTGCAGATCCTGCCGGATCAGTGCATTCAGCTGTTCCATTTCGCGCGCCGTTTCCCGTAAGTCATCTTCCAATTGATTCCGTTGCAGCAGTACCGACTCAAGCGTCACAGTGACCTTGCGGAGCTCATTGTCGCGCGAGTCCGACCATGCAATCGACGCGGTCAGTTCTGCGTGCAGCGCTTCTGCCCGCTCCAGCACCTTGCGCAATTCCAAGTCACGCGAGGAGCCCCATGCGGTCGACTCAGCCAACTCTGCTTGCAGCGCCTCTGCCCGCTCCAGCACCTTGTGCAATTCCAAGTCACGCGAGGAACCCCACTTGGTCGACTCGGCCAACTCTGCTTGCAGCGCCTCTGTCCGTGCCAGCGCTTTGCGCAATTCCACGTCGCGCGAGGCGCCCCAGGCAGTTGACTTCTCGACCTCTTGAAGCAGGGCGCGGGCTTGCGCCTGGATGCGCGTCAGTTCTTCATTGCGCGAAGCACCCCAGGCAGTCGATTCGACCAGCGCACGCGCGATGGTCGATGCTTCCTCCTGCATGGCCGCCAGGCGTTGTCGTTCGCTGGCCACCATCTCGGAAAGCCCTGAAATGGCCGGCAAGAAAGGTTGCAGGTCCGCTTGCAGGGCAGAAGCCTGTTTCGCGATCGTGTCCAGTGCAGTTCCGGACGGCGTGGATTGCTGCGTCGCCTCGAACAACGGCGCCACGAAGCCCTGTACTTGCGAACCTGAAGCGCGATGGTGGCGCAGGGAGGTCGACAGGAAGGCTTCGACCTGCGAATGGACGCCTTGATCAGCCTGCAGGTCCATCCCCAGGTCCGCGCTCAGACGGGACATGGTCGCATTCCAGTTGTCCAGCAAGTCCTGGTAATCGACCAAGCTGCGCCTGAGGCCTCGCGAACCCTCCTCTGCTTCCTGTGTATACGTAGCCCAGAGCAATTCCCCCACTCCCGCAGGAAGGTCATTGCGCTCGGAGAGCGATTGAGCCACTTCGACCGGGTTGCGGGTGACGATCAAGGCTCGAGGTTCAATGCCGGCCCGCTGCAACACGTCCCGCCACAACGGCACGAAGCGACACAGGCGCGGATCCTTGATCGCCCATAACGGCGAGTTCTGGAACTCTCGTTCAATGACGGCAGCGATCGCATCGCCAGCAATCCTGGAAGCGGGATGTTGCAGCCAGTTCGCAGGCAATGGGCGCGGATCGTCCCACGCCATGCCAAGCGCCTTAAGCAACGCATCGTGGATGGCGACGACATCATCGTGTTCCCAGAACCCAAGCGGATTGTCCACGCCGGGGGCCTTCAATTCGGATCCCAGATCCACTCCGAGCAAATTCATCACACGGGTGACGGCGGAGGTGCCGCTGCGATGCATGCCGAGGATCAGGATTGCGACAGGCGAAACAGTGGTCACATCGTCACACGAAGATGGGGGACAACATCCAGATCCACCAATGCGGTAGCCAATCGATTGGGCGAAGGCAGAACGCGGAACATGGCGACGTCGACTCTTCGGTCGACGAATGCTTCACCTTCATCAAGCTGGGCCAGGACACCAGCGTTGAGAAAAAATATCCCGGGCGCCAAGAGGCACCGAAACCGGATACGCACGTTGAGGACGGCGCCTGTCTCGATGACTGGCGGCGCATCATGTGCGTGGGAGGTCACGGCGCCCGCCACCTCGATGCCAGTCACGGTCCGGATCATCATGCCGCATCGCACGCCCACCAAGGTCCGATCCACGCGCACGCTGTAGACATAGACATATTCACTGCCTGTCGCCAAGACATTGACGCGCCGGCCGTCGATCGTCTGCAGGTGTGGGTCTTCGATATGCGCACCGCGGTTTTCATACGTGATCGTGCTGGACGACACCAGTCCTTCTTCCCAATAGGCCTGCTCATGCTCGATCTGCGACTCGGGCGCTCGGTCACGGAGAGACGAGGCGGGCAGCGATTCGAAGACATCGCCTTGCACTGTCGACGAACGGATTTCTTCACGAACGTCCGCGACCTTGTTGGCTGGTGCGTACAGTAATTTCTGGTAGCGGGAAACCACATGTTTGGGCGTGCCCTGCGCGATCAATTCACCTTGGTCAAGCAGAATTGCGCGATCGCACAAGTCAATAACGGTGCCCGCGGAATGCGAGACAAAGAGCACTGTTGCCCCCGCATCCCGGATCGCATTGATCTTGGCGAAGCACTTGCGTTGAAAGCCCTCGTCACCTACCGACAGGGCCTCATCGACGACCAGGATCTCGGGCGTCACATTGATCGCCACCGCGAATGCCAGGCGCACGTACATGCCGCTGGAATAACTCTTGACGGGTTGCTCGATGAATTCCCCGATGTCGGCGAACGCAGCGATGTCATCGAATTTGGAGGCAACCTCGTCATGGGTGAGGCCCAAGATGGTGCCATTCAAGAACACGTTCTCCCGCCCGCTGAACTCGGGATTGAACCCAGCCCCCAATTCAAGCAGTGCAGCGATCCGGCCGTTCACCTGCATTTCGCCGGCAGTGGGCGAAAGCGTGCCGCAGATTAATTGGAGCAAGGTTGACTTGCCCGAACCATTGCGGCCAACGATCCCAACGGTCTCGCCCCGCTGGATGGTCAAGTCGATATTGCGTAGCGCATGGAATTCGCGGAACCAACGCTGCTTGTCAGGCGCAAACATTTGCAGCAGCCGGTGATGCGGCTTGCTGTAGATCGGAAACGACTTGCAGAGTCCCTGCATCTGTATCGCAACATTAGAGGACATCGGCAAACCCCCGCCGCGTGGCCATGAACCAAGCGCGGCCGAGATACATCGTGATCGTGGCCGTAATGAGATACGCGGCCAGACCTGCCCAGTCGGGCATCCGGCCCCACAGCATCACGTTGCGCGCCTGGTCAATGATGAAGGTCAGCGGATTGACGATGAACACCCACCGGTATGCTTCCGGAACGGAATCGACGGTCATCAGCGCCGACGACAAAAACAACATCGCCATCGACAACACCCCGGTGACCTGCACGATATCCCTGACGTACACACCTAACGACGCCAGGAACCATGCGACACCTAGCGTCAACACGACCAACGGGAGCAGCACGAGCGGCAACAGGACGATCGTCCACACGAATTCGCCATCCATCACCAGTCGCAGCACGATGAAGACGATCACGTTCATGAAGGTGTGGAACAACGCCGACAGCACCATTGGCCATGGCAGGATGTCCAGCGGGAAAATGATCCGCTTCACGAAGTTCGGATTGGATACGATCAAGCCGGGCGCGCGAACGAGGCACTCCGCAAAGAACCCGTGCACGATCAGGCCCGCGAACAGGATGATCGCAAAATGCGTGCGCCCGTTCTGGATTTCGGGCCAGCGGCCACCCATGACCGTTCCGAAAGCGAAGGTGTAGATGCAAAGCAGCAGGAACGGACTGAGCAGCGACCACAGCAGTCCGAAGCTGGCACCGCGGTAACGGCCCAGCACTTCACGCTTGGCAAGTTCGAGCGTGAGCGACCGATGCGACAGCAGTGCC
>JAJAYW010000032.1 GCA_026786005.1 Lysobacter sp.
CGGGGTTAAATACCGCGCCTGGCTGCTGACGCGCTTCAACGGCAACGTGACCCTTGCGGCCGCCGGGTACACCGCCGGCGAAGGCGCGGTCGACAAGTACAAGGGCGTCCCGCCGTACAGCGAAACGCGCCGCTACGTGGAGCGGGTTGGCGTGCTTGCCGATCGTTATCGCGGCAGCCTCGCCACGAAGTAATCGCAGTCGCCGCAGCGAAGGCTGCGCCAGATTCTCCGGAAATCCCGCGTAAGGCCTTGATTGGAGCCAAAAGATTGTCGGCGGATTCAGCGTTCCGTTACACTTTGCCGTCTTTTCTGGCCGGTTCCGCGACGCGAAACCGAAGGCGCTTCGGCCAGATCGCTACTGAACGTCTTTTGCGGAGTGCCGGATGGCCAATGATGAGGTCAAGGGCCCTGATAGCCAGGGTCGCCGCCGGTTCCTGACTGCGACCACCGCCGTGGTCGGGGCAGTCGGAGCCGGTTTTGTCGCAGTGCCTTTCATCAAGTCGTGGAGCCCGAGTGCGCGGGCCAAGTTGTCCGGCGCGCCGGTGACCGTCGACATCAGCGCATTGCAGGAAGGCGAAATGCTGACCCAGGAATGGCGCGGACAGCCGATCTGGATCATCAAACGCTCCCCGGCGATCCTCGCGACCTTGCCGATGCTCGACGATCGCCTGCGCGATCCCGAATCGGGCAATGCCGACCAACAGCCGGCGTACATCAAGGGCGAGACGCGTTCGATCAAGCCGGAAATCTCGGTACTGGTTGGCCTGTGCACGCATCTTGGCTGTTCGCCGAAGCTGCATGCCGAGATCAAGCCAGAGCCGTTCGATCCACAGTGGAAGGGTGGCTTCTACTGTCCGTGCCACAAATCGCGTTTCGACATGGCCGGTCGCGTGTTCCAGGGCGTACCTGCGCCGACCAACCTGCTGGTGCCGCCGCACCATTACGAAAACGACAACACGATCGTGATCGGCGTCGATCCACAAGGGGCCGCATAAGTCATGGCAAATATCCTGACGCGTACGGCCAATTCGGTAGGCGAGTGGGTCAACGCGCGTGCGCCGGCTTTGATGCCGATGTACCGCAAGCACATGACCGAGTACTACGCGCCGAAAAGCTTCAACATCTGGTACATCTTCGGCGTGTTGTCGCTGGTGGCGCTGATCAACCAGATCGTCACCGGCATCTTCCTGACGATGCATTTCAAGCCGAGTGCTGCGGAAGCCTTCGCCTCGGTCGAATACATCATGCGCGACGTCGAATGGGGCTGGCTGATCCGCTACATGCACAGCACCGGCGCGTCGCTGTTCTTCATCGCCGTGTATCTGCACATGTTCCGCGGTCTGATGTACGGCTCGTACCAGAAGCCGCGCGAACTGGTCTGGCTGCTGGGTATGGTCATTTATCTGGTGCTGATGGCCGAAGCTTTCATGGGCTACGTGCTGCCTTGGGGCCAGATGTCGTTCTGGGGCGCGAAGGTGATCATCTCGCTGTTCGGCGCGATTCCGGTCATCGGTCAGGGCCTGACCGAATGGATCATGGGCGATTACCTGCCGGCAGACGCCACGCTCAACCGATTCTTCGCGCTGCACGTGATCGCATTGCCGCTGGTGCTGCTGCTGCTGGTCGTTCTGCATCTTGGCGCGCTGCACGAAGTCGGCTCCAACAATCCCGACGGCGTCGAGATCAAGAAGGGGCCGAAGGGCAACCGCTGGTCGCCGACTGCGCCCGCCGACGGCATCCCGTTCCATCCTTACTACACGGTCAAGGACACGGTGTTCGTCGGATTTTTCCTGATCCTCGCGGCGTTCATCATCTTTTTCGCACCGACCATGGGCGGCTGGTTCCTGGAGCACGACAACTTCACCGAGGCCAACCGCCTGGTGACGCCCGAGCACATCAAGCCGGTCTGGTACTACACGCCGTACTACGCGATGTTGCGGGTGATCCCGCATAAGCTCAGCGGCGTGATCGTGATGTTCTCGGCGATCGCGGTCCTCTTCATGGTGCCGTGGCTGGATCGGTCGAAAGTCAAGTCGTACCGCTATCGCGGGATGCTGTCGAAGTTGATGCTGGGCATCCTTGCGGTCAGCTTCGTCTGGCTCGGCAAGATCGGCGCAGGCCCGGGTACCGATCCGGTTGAAACGATCATCGGCCGCGTGTTGACCTTCCTGTATTTCGCATTCTTCATCACCATGCCGATCTGGACCAAACTCGACAAGACCAAGCCGGTGCCGGAGCGGGTCACGACCCATGACTAAGACCTTTTTTCCAAAACTGGCGGCATTGATCGCCGGACTGGTGTTGTCGGTTGCAGCAGTGGCCTCTGAAGGTGGCGATACCCAGCAGTCAGGCACCGACCTCGGCGACCGCGCGTCGCTGCAACGCGGCGCGCAGCTGTACATGAACTACTGCTCGGGCTGCCATTCGCTCAAGTACCTGCGTTATTCGCGCATCAGCGAGGACCTGGGCCTGAGCGAGGACGAGGTGATGACCAACCTCAACCTCACCGGGGCCAAGTTCGGCGAACACATCCTTAGCGCCATGCCGGCCGATCAGTCAAAGAGCTGGTTCGGCCAGACCCCGCCCGACCTCAGCGTCATCGCGCGCGTGCGCGGCAGCGACTGGATCTACACGTACCTCAAATCCTTCTATCTCGACGAAGCGCGTCCGCTGGGCTGGAACAACAAACTGTTCCCCAACGCCTCGATGCCGAACCCGCTGTGGCAGATGCAGGGTCTGCAACGTGCCGAATACGGAAAGGCCGATGCCACCGGCGAACGTCCCGTCGAAACACTGGTGGTGGCGCAGGCAGGCACGATGGGTGCCGATGAGTTCAATCAGGTCGCCCGCGACATCACCGCTTTCCTCGAGTATGCCGGCGAACCCGCTGTGCTCAAACGCGAGGCGCTGGGCGTGTGGGTGATCCTGTTCCTGGCCTTCTTCACCTTCCTCGCATGGTTGTTGAAGACCGAATACTGGAAGGACGTGCACTGAGGCGTTGATGGGCATGCTTGCGCGACACTCGACCCCACTGCCTGTGCATCACGCGCAGACAGCACGGCGTCGCGGATCGCATCGGCACCGCAGTCGACGGAACCTCGCTGGTTGGCGATCGCTCGCAAGGGGTGGGCGGCGCCTGGATGAAGGAGAGGTCGATGATGGCTGCAAGTCCGCGCATGCGTAATGCCCTGACGCTTTTTTCCTCGGTCGATGACGTGCTGTGTCATCGCGTGCGTCTGGTGCTGGCCGCCAAGGGCGTCACCTACGATTTCGTCCCGGTCGATTCGCAGAATCCGCCCGAAGACCTGATCGACCTCAATCCCTACCACTCCGTGCCAACGCTGGTGGAACGCGAACTGGTGCTGTATTCCGCATCGGTGGTCAGCGAATACCTCGACGAGCGCTACCCGCATCCGCCGCTCATGCCGGTCGACCCCTTGTCGCGTGCGCGCCTGCGCCTGGCGATGCTGCGCATCGAGCACGACTGGGTGCCGCAGGTGCAGGCCGTGCAACTCGGCAACAAGCAGCAAGCCGAAAGCGGCCGCAAACGCCTGAAGGAACTGCTCACCGCGTCGTTGCCGTTGTTCAAGGCCAGCAAGTTCTTCCTGAATCCTGAAATGAGCCTGGCCGACTGCGCCATGGCTCCGATCATCTGGCGCCTGCCGTGGCTCGGCATCCCGTTGCCCAAGGACGGCAAGCCGATCGAGGATTACGGCAATCGCATCTTCCGCAACCCGGGTTTCGTGCGCAGCCTGACCGAGGAAGAGAAGAAATTGCGGGATATGCCGACGTAAACATGTTCCTGGCGACAGTCGTCGTAGGGTGGGACTTGGCCCACCATCGCGGTGATCGTGACAAACAGCGGTGGGCCAGGGCCTACCCTACTAGAGTGTTTGCATGACCGACGCCACCCCGCGCATGACCAGCCACCGCCCCTATCTGCTGCGGGCGCTGCACGAATGGATCGCCGAAAACGGCATGACGCCGCACCTGCTGGTCGACGCCATGCAACAAGGCGTGCAAGTGCCGCCGAGCGCCGTGAAGGATGGCAAAGTCGTCCTCAACATCGCTGCCCGCGCGGTCACGCGGCTGGAGTTGGGCAACGATGCCGTTAGCTTCACCGCACGCTTTGGCGGCGTCAGCCAGTCGGTGATGGTACCGATGGCCGCGGTCCTGGCGATTTACGCGCGCGAAACGGGGCAGGGCATGGCGCTGCCGGACGACATCGCGTCGGCCGATCCCGACGGTGCGCCGCCGCCATCAACGCCCGACGATCTACCGCCGACCGCCAAGCGGGCGCACCTGCGGGTCATCAAATAACCAAGTCAGGTGACAACTCGTTTCAGCGAAGACTTTCTCTTTACCTTGCGATCAGATTTACGAACCGCGACCGACATCCTGCGCCAGCGGCCCGCTGAATCCGATCAGCTGGTCGCCCCGCAAGACCAGCTTGCCGATCTGCCGGTCCTGCCCATCGCGGGAATACTCGAAGCGGAAATTGCGATCGAAGCCCAAGCGTCCATCGTGACCGCGGCGCAGGCGCACGCCGGAGGCGTGCACGGTCTGGTCGAGCAGTTGCACGCCCGCCGCATGGCAGGCATTGCGGCCCAGCGCTTCGGCGCGTTCGGCCGCAGCGCGCGCGCTGTTCCAGAATGCAAACCCCAGCGCACCCAGAATCATCAGAATCAATAAAGTCGGCATGGCCGCAATGTGGCGGCTGGGTGCGGGTTAGGCAAGCCTCAATCGGGTAGGCTTCTTTTCGTTAACTTCACAGGGCAGGGAGTCAGCTGGCGCATGAAAACTCACAGGGCAGCATCCGATCCCATGAAACTTATCTTTCCTGGCGGGGAGTATCCGCAGGCATTGCTGGGTCCGGGCATCAACAAGATCGGCTCGGACCCGCTGTCCAACATCGTGCTCGACCGCCCCGGCGTCATGCCGCGCCACTGCGAGCTGAATGTCAGCGCGCACGGCGTGATGCTGCAGGTACCGGCAGGGACCACGGTCAACGTCAATGGACGCGATGTGGATGGCTTGATCGCATTGCGCCCGGGAGACAGCGTGGCGTTCGATGGCGTCATGGCACGCCTGGCGTCGGTGGACGCGGCGGCACCGACGGGTTTTAGGGCGCCGCTCGATAGCACGATGCCGACATCGGCCAACGATGATCCCGGTGCGACCACCATCCGCCCGGTGCTGCCGAAATACGTGCTGCGTGGCGTCTCCGGCATCGGCTTCGGCCGCAGTTATCCGGTCTTGGGGACGACGATCATCGGTCGCGGGGCGGAATGCGACCTGCGTATCGACGAGCGCGGCATCTCGCGCCAGCATGCGCGCATGGTGCCGAGCGCCGATGGGCTGGATATCCAGGACTTGGGTTCGGCCAACGGCTGTTTCATCAACGGCAAGCGTGTGCAGCACGGGCATGCGGCGCCGGGCGACGAAATCGGCTTCGACACGCAACGTTTCCGCCTGGTTGCGCCGGGGCAGGCCGAGCAGGTGCATGCCGCGTCCCGCGCCGCGCCGCAACGCAAACCGTTTTCACCTTGGCGCTGGATATTGCTGGCGGCGCTCGCCTCTGCGGCGATCACGGTGGCGTGGTTGATGCGTTGAGATAGCACAGCGGGCTGTGCTGCGCCTTGGCCCACCGCTCTTGCTTCGATTGTCGCGATGGTGGGCGGCGCCAAACCTAAAATCAACCGTGCGGTCGGCCCAGTTTCATCGACAGGTCGATTGCGTGCACATGCTTTGTCAGCGCGCCGATCGAGATGCAGTCGACGCCATCCTCGGCAATGCCGCGCACGGTATCGAGATCGACGCCGCCGGACACTTCAAGCGGTATCCGCCCTGCCGCGATACGCACCGCGTCGCGTCGCGTCGCCGGATCGAAATCGTCGATCAGGATGCGTTCGCAGCCTGCGACCAGTGCGTCCTGCAACTGGGCGATTGTTTCCACCTCGACGATCAGCGGCAGCTGCGGATGCATCCCACGCGCGGACGCGATTGCAGCCGTCAGCGACCCTGCGGCGCGGATGTGATTTTCCTTGAGCATCACCGCGTCGTAAAGACCCATCCGGTGGTTCTCGCCGCCGCCCGCGCGCACGGCATATTTCTGCGCCAGCCGCAAACCGGGCAGCGTCTTGCGCGTATCCAGGATGCGCGCCTTGGTGCCCTGCACCGCAGCCACATACGCGGCGGTCGTGGTGGCGGTACCGCTGAGCGTCTGCAAAAAATTCAACGCCGCACGCTCGGCGCTGACCAGCGCGCGCGCATGCCCGTCGAGCGTCGCCAGCACGGTGCCTGCGACAACGTGATCACCTTCGGCAATCCGCCACTCGATTCGCACGCCGGGGTCCAACGTGCGATGGCAAGCATCGAACCACGGACGGCCGGCAATGACCGCATCTTCCTTGCACAACAGATATGCCACGTCTGCATGATC
>JAJAYW010000033.1 GCA_026786005.1 Lysobacter sp.
GGGCCGGCGCGGGGGGCGGTTATGTCATAAACCAGCCACCCCCCGCCCCGCGCCGGGCCGCTCCTACAGGCAATCCCGCTACCGCCGCGGCCAGGCCGCCAACAGTGCCCACAGACCACCGAGTCCGGCGATCCAGGCAGCTGCAGGTATCGAGAAGAAACGCGGTCCGCCTGCTTCAAAGCCGTACAAAACCGCAGCGGCGATCAACAGGCCGGTACCCAGGATGGCCGCAACCATGCGTTTCTGGCCCTCCTTTGCAGCTTTCGTCAATTCGGCCAACTCCACCGAACGTATCCGCAACTCGTGCCGGCCTTCGACCTGCTGCGTCAACCAGGAATGTAGCAGCCGCGGCATTTCCGGCGCGTGCGTGATCAGTTCCGGCAGGCGCTTGCGGAATTCGGCCGCCAGACGTTGCGGGCTGTAGCGCTCGACCAGGATTTTTTCCAGCACCGGGCGCGCCACGGCCCAGATATCGAGTTTGGGATCGAGCAGGCGGCCGACGCCCTCGATGTTGAGCAGCGTCTTCTGCAGCAGGATCAATTGCGGCTGCAACGTCAGTTCGTAACGCTGCGCCATGCGGAACAACTTGATCAGCACTTCGGCCAGCGAAATCTCAGAAAGCGGCCGGGTGAAATACGGCTCGCACACCGAACGTACGGCCGCTTCGAGTTCATCCATGCGGATGTGCGACGGCATCCAGCCCGCCTGCACGTGCAACTCGGCGATGCGCCGGTAGTCGCGATTGAAAATGGCCATGAAGTTCTCAGCGAGGTAGTACTGATCCTCGCTGGAGAGCTGGCCCATGATGCCGAAGTCCACCGCGATGAAGCGCGGGTTGTCGCGGCGTTCCGCATCGACCCAGATGTTGCCGGCGTGCGCATCGGCGTGGAAGAAATTGTCGCGGAACACCTGCGTGTAGAACACGCGTACGCCCTTGGCCGCCAGCGCGTGGAGATTGATGCCGGCCGCAGTCAGCGCGACGATGTCGTCGCTGGGGATGCCATACACGCGTTCGAGCGTGAGCGCGCGTTCGGCGGTGTGGCTCCAGATGACTTCAGGCACGTACAGGTCGGACGAGTTCAACCAGAAGCGGCGCAGCACGGATGCATTCGCGCCTTCGCGTTGCAGGTCGAGTTCGGCGGCCAGCGTACTTTTGACCTCGGTGACAATCTCGCGTGGACGGATCTTGTCGGCAGCGGGATGCGTGCGCTCGATGATGCCGGCGATGGTCTTGAGCAGGGCCACATCGGCGGCGATCTGTTGCTCGATGTCCGGACGCAAGACCTTGACGACGACCTTGCGGCCGCCATGCAACGTCGCCGCATGCACCTGCGCGATCGACGCGGATGCGAGCGGCGCGGTGTCGAAGGATTCGTAGGCATCGGCGACCTTGCGGCCCAGCGTCGCTTCCACGATATCGCGCGCGACATCACCATCGAACGGCGCGACGCGATCCTGCAGCAGCGATAGTTCCTCGGCGATATCGCCGGGCACCAGGTCGCGGCGCGTCGAAAGGATCTGCCCGAACTTGACGAAGATCGGACCAAGTTCCTGCAGCGCCAGCCGCAAGCGCGCGCCGCGCGGCAATACGGCGATCTCGGCCGATGCGCGCGGCACGAACGGGCGCGCGAGCTTCAACCACGGTTCGACCGGCGTGCCCTCGAGCAGATCATCCAGCCGGTAGCGCAACAGCACGCGGCCGATACGCCACGCGCGCAAGACGGAACTCATCGCACGCCATCCTGTGGTTGCAGGCGTGCGATGCGCGCCGCGATGCGTTCGACATCGTCGCGCAAGGCATCGACGTCATCGTGGAACGCATTGAGCTCATCCTTACCCAGCACGTCGCGCGATTCCTCGGTGACGTATTCGACACTGGTCTCCGCAAGATTCTTCGCGGTGATGCGCGCCGCCTTCAACGCGCCGGCGAACGCATTGGCGATCTGCACGCCAATCACATCGCCGAACACCGATGCGAACGGTTGCTGCCAATCCGGATCGAAACGCTCGGCCATGCGCTGCAAACGGCGGGCGAGGTCGGCATCGCCCGTCACATGCAGCTTGCCGACCGGCAGGGCATCGTCGCGGCGCAGGAACGGCAGTTGCGCGATCAGGCCTGCCAGCGTGCTGCGTATGGCCAGATCGGGTGCGTCTGCCTCCTCCATCGGGCCCACGCGCAACTGGTCGCCATTGACGTTGATCTGGATGGCGAGCGGTGGTGATTCCAGTTGCAGCGCGACGCGGCGGCCATCCAGCGGTTTGAGTGCGCTGCGCGTTTCCTCGTCGAGCGCCAGCGCGCGGTTGAGCGCTAATTCCAGCACCCGTCCGGCGTGCGGCTTCCAGTTGAACGGCGATGTGGGCGATGCGGTCATCGCGGCATTCTACTTGGCACTCGTGATCCCGTAGGGCGGGTCTTGATCCGCGGCTTTCTGGATTCGATCACGGTGGTGGCGGGTCAAGACCCGCCATACAACGTCGACGCGCGCAGGCGCTTGAGGCCTTCGGCAATCGAAACCCTCGGCACGTAACCGAAGTCGCGCGTGGCCGGGGTCATGTCATACCAATGCGTGGTGCTGAGCTGCTCGGCCAGGAACCGCGTCATCGGCGGCTCGCCGCGCAACGGCAACACCGTCCACGCCGCTTCACAGGCCACACCGACGGCGTAGGCCACGCCGAACGGAATCGTCTTGTCGACTTGCGGCGCACCCGCCGCCTGCAACAGACCATTGACGATTTCGCGCACCGGCTTCGGCTCGCCGTTGCTGATGAAGTAGGCGCGCCCCGCACACGCGGCATCCGGAGCAAGATGCTCGAACGCGTCGAAATGCGCTTGCGCGGCGTTGTCGATATAGGTCGTGTCGATGCGATTGCTGCCATCGCCGACGAAGCGCAAGCGTCCGGCGTTGGCGCGTTCGACCAGGCGCGGCAGCAACTGGTTGTCGCCTGGCCCCCAGATCAGGCGCGGCCGAAGTGCGATGGTTGCAAGATTGGCATCATTGGCGCCCAGCAAGGCGAGTTCGGCGATTTTCTTGGTGGTTGCATACGGCGCCTTGAAGTGTTCACCGTACGGCACGGTGTCCGCGGTGCCGCCTTCGACCGGATGCGTGGCGCGGTGCGTCACGCTGGGTGTAGAGGTGTAGACGAGTTGGCCGATGCCGTGCGCGCGACACGCAGCGATGACATTGGCGGTACCGACCACATTGGCGCGATGGTAGGAATCGTAACTGCCCCATGCGCCGGCCTTGGCGGCGTTGTGAAAGATCGCATCGTGTTCTTTCGCGACGGCGATGACGGCAGTGCGATCGACGAGATCGCCCTGTACCTGCCGCACGCCAAGCATGTCGAGTTGCGCATACAGGCCGCGGTTGAAACTGGTGACGTCATGGCCGCGTTCGACCAGGCCGCGACAGAGCGCTTGCCCGAGAAAACCGCCGCCGCCAGTCACCAGAATCTTCATAGCACCATGCTCTCGTAGAGCGGAACTTGCTCCGCTGCTTTTGTAGGAGCGCACCTGGGCGCGATGGGCTCTACCGGTAA
>JAJAYW010000034.1 GCA_026786005.1 Lysobacter sp.
GGGGGGGGCCCCCCCCCCCCCCCCGCTTTAAAGCCCGCTTTACCGCCCGCCCCCCCCCGGGGGGGGTGGGGGGCTACCCCCAAACCCCCCACCGCCCCCCTGGGCCGCTCCTACAAATATCCATCAACGAACCGAGCCAATGACCGACGCTATTCCCCCTGTGCAGCCGCCCATCGACGAGAACAGCCTGATTGCCGAGCGTCGCGGCAAATTGACGGCGCTGCGCGGGCAGGGCATCGCGTTTCCGAATGATTTCCGCCGCACCGATCACGCCGGCGATTTGCAGGACGACTACGCTGACGCCGGAAAGTGGACATCGGAAGCGCTCGAAGCCACCGGACGCCGTGTCGCTCTCGCGGGACGCCTGTTGGCGAAACGTGTCATGGGCAAGGCCAGCTTCGTGACCATCCAGGATGTGAGCGGGCGCATCCAGTTGTTTCTGCAATCGACGACCTTGGGCGACAGCTACGATGCCTTCAAGGGCTGGGACATCGGCGACATCATCGGCGCCGAAGGCGCGTTGATGCGCACCAGGACCGGCGAGTTGTCGGTCAAGGCCGATGTGTTGCGGCTGCTGACCAAATCGCTGCGCCCGTTGCCGGACAAATGGCATGGGCTCAGCGATGTGGAGCAACGCTACCGGCAGCGTTATGTCGATCTGATCGTCACGCCTGAAGCGCGCGATGTTTTCGTCAAGCGCTCGAAGATCATTGCCGCGATGCGGCGTTGGCTGGACGCGCGGCGTTTCCTCGAAGTCGAAACACCGATGATGCATTACATCGTTGGCGGCGCGACGGCCAAACCCTTCATGACGCATCACAACGCGCTGGGCCTGGATTTGTACTTGCGCGTGGCGCCTGAGTTGTACCTCAAGCGTCTGGTGGTCGGCGGTTTCGAGCGCGTCTACGAGATCAATCGCAACTTTCGCAACGAGGGCGTCAGCACGCGCCACAACCCCGAGTTCACCATGCTCGAGTTGTACGAGGCCTACGCGACCTACGACGAGATCATGGATTTGACCGAAACCATGATCCGCGACGCGTCGCAGGAAACCATCGGCACCACGGCGTTGTCGTGGGAAGACAATGCCATCGACCTGGGGCCGCGCTTTCGACGCTGGAAACTGGAAGAAGCGGTGTGCGAACTCAATTCGGACATCAGCGTGGCCGATTGCCGGGATCGCGACGCGCTGGCCGCACATTGCGCACGGCTCAAGATCGGCATGAAGCCCGGTTACGGCTGGGGCAAGCTGTTGCTGGAAATCTTCGAGAAAACGGTCGAGTGCGGATTGATCCAGCCCACCTTCATCACCCATTACCCGGTCGAAGTCTCGCCGCTGGCCCGTGAATCCGACAGCGAGCCCGGCATCACCGATCGTTTCGAATTATTCATTGGCGGCAAGGAAATCGCCAACGGGTTTTCGGAGTTGAACGATCCCGAAGACCAGGCCGCGCGTTTTCGCGCGCAAGTCGACGCCATGGACAGTGGCGACGACGAGGCCATGCATTACGACGCCGACTACATCCGCGCCCTCGAAGTGGGATTGCCGCCGACGGGGGGGCTGGGAATAGGCATTGACCGCCTGGTGATGCTGTTCACCGACTCGGCCTCCATCCGCGACGTACTGCTGTTCCCGTACATGCGTCCGGAAACGGGCACTTAGCCCCGTAAGGCGCGGACTGACGCAATGGGTCACGATATGACCGCCACCTTGCCGATCGTCCGTTCAAAGAGGACATGGATACGTTTGTTGCAGAAGAAACGACGCAGGTACAAAACTTGCTTGTTACTAGGCAGTCCGGCGAGTATGCGCGGGCAGGGGATCATTGCTTCACAGGGCGGGACACGCATTTGAATATCGTGATCGTCGACGACCAGACTTCCGCGCGCACCATGCTGCGGCACATCCTGGAGGACATCAGTCCCGAGTTGGAAGTGCTCGACTTCGGTGATCCCGAGGCAGCCCTGCGCTGGTGCGACGAGAACCGCCCGGACCTGTTGCTGCTCGACTACCGCATGCCGGTGATCGACGGCCTCGAATTCGCCCGCCGCTTCCGTCGGCCGCTGCTGCATCGGGACGTACCGATCGTGCTGGTGACCGTGGTGGGCGACGAACCCATTCGCCAGGCGGCGCTGGATGCAGGCGTGATCGATTTCCTGGTCAAGCCCGTGCGTCCGCGCGAGTTGCGGGCGCGTTGCCGCAACCTGTTGCAATTGCGGCAGCAGTCCGAGTCGGTCAAGCAACGGGCGTTGTCGCTCGAGCAGCGGCTGCTTTCAAGCATGCACGAAGTGGAGGAACGCGAGCGCGAGACGTTGTCGCGGCGGGCGCGCGCGATCGAGTATCGCGACTCGGGCACCAGCGCCTATCTCGAACGCATGGCGCATGTCGCCGGCCTCATTGCCGAGGACATGGGTCTGTTCGAGGACGAGGTGCGGATGATCGAACTGGCCGCGCCCCTGCACGACATCGGCAAGATCGCCATCCCCGATGCGCTGTTGTTGAAAACAGGCCCGCTCACTGCAGAGGAAATGCTGGTGATGCGGCGGCATCCGCGCATCGGCCATGAATTGCTCAACGGCAGCCAGAACCGCTTCATCCAGACCGGTGCGATCATCGCGCTGCACCATCATGAGCGTTTTGACGGTAGTGGTTATCCGGATGGACTGGTCGGCGAAGCCATCCCACTGGAAGCGCGCATCGTCACGGTCGCCGATGTGTTCGATGCATTGATCTCGCCGCGGCCCTACAAGGTGGCCTGGTCGATTGAAGATGCGCTGGGCTATATCGTCGAGGAGAGCGGCAAGCTGTTCGATCCGCGCTGCGTCAACGCGCTGTTGCGCAACCGCGAACGCCTGGACGATATCTGCGAGCGTTATTCCGCCGGGTCAACGCGGCCTGGGATCGAATAGTCACGTGATCGCCGCGGCCTACGACTGGTTGCATTCAAGACTGGCGCGTCGTCCCGACAGCGAGCACGGGCAGGCGATGGTACGCCTCGGTGTCATGTTTGTTGTCCTGGTATATCTGCTGATACGACACGCGCTGCATGTCGAAGCGGACCAGAATGCGACCGCCGTCCTGTTGATGGTCGCGGTGGGTTTTGTGGTGGGGTCGGCGATATTGGTTGGCATCCTGCTGCAACCGGGCGTCTCGCATGTCCGTCGTGCCATAGGCATGGCTTCCGACTATGGCCTGATGGGCGCCGCAATGGTCCAGATGGGCGAACCGCTTGCATGGGTCTACGTGATCCTGATGTGGGTGACGGTCGGCAACGGCCTGCGCTACGGCACTCACTATTTGCATGCCGCCGTGGCGATGGCGGTGCTGAGTTTCGGCGCCGTGGTGTTCAGCAATGAATACTGGCAGGGCAACCGCAGCCTCGGCATTGGTCTGCTGGTGGGGCTGGTGGCTGTCCCGATGTATTTGTCGGGCCTGCTGCGCGCATTGACGCGAGCAACAAGCGAGGCACGCCGGGCCAACGAGGCCAAGAGTCGTTTCCTGGCGAACATGAGCCACGAGTTCCGCACCCCGCTCAACGGCTTGTCGGGCACGTCGGAATTGCTGGCCACGCCCCGGCTGGATTCCGAGCAGCGCGAATATATCAACACGATCCAGGCATCGACCCGATCGCTGTTGTCGCTGGTGGAAGACGTACTGGACATCTCCGCGATCGAAGCCGGAAAACTCAAGCTTTCGGAAGAAAACTTCGCGCTGCAGGAACTGATCGACCATATCGGCATGATCCTGCTGCCCGCGGCGCGGGCAAAGCAGTTGTATTACGAGGTCGAGGTTGGCAGCGATGTCCCTTCGCAGTTGCGCGGTGATCCGGCGCATCTGCGCCAGGTGCTGTTGAACCTGGTCAGCAACGCCATCAAGTTCACGGACAAGGGTTTTGTTCGGCTCAATGTCGCCATGGCTGAACGGCAGGAAGCCGAAGTGATGCGCTTGCGCTTCACGATTTCCGATTCCGGTATCGGCATCGCGTCTTCCGCCCGTGCGAAATTGTTTGAGGCGTTTGAGCAGGCCGATGCGAGCTTGTCGCGGCGGCACGCCGGCACAGGATTGGGCACCACTATTGCCAAGGGTCTGACGGAGGCGATGGGCGGCAGCATCGGTTTCGAGAGCGTCGAGAACGCCGGCAGCAAGTTCTGGGTCGAATTGCCATTCCGGCTAATCGAAATGCCACAGCGCCAGCTGGCTGTGGCAGACGTGTCGCCGACGGCACCCGTCATGGAAGATTTGCAGCAGGAAAACGTCATCGCGTTTTCCGACCCGTTCCTGCGCCACCGCGTGCGCGTGCGCGCGATGCAGGTCCTGATCGCCGACGACTATGCCGCCAATCGCATGGTGCTGCAGCGCCTGCTGCAAAAAGCCGGACATCGCGTCGTCGCCGTGGAAGACGGCGAAGAGGCGCTCTCGGCGCTCGAGGCGAGCGATTACGATGTGGTCATCGTCGACCTGCACATGCCGGGGATCAGCGGGCTCGACCTGCTGCGGCAGTTGCGCGTGATGGAGGCGGGATCCAGCCGCCGCACGCCGGTGATCGTGCTGACCGCGGATGTGACGCCGGACGCCATCCAGCGCTGCGAACAGGCAGGCGCACGCGCCTTCATCGCCAAGCCGGTGGTTGCATCGCGCTTGCTCGATACCTTGGCGGAAGTCGCATTGACCGGCCACGCCAGCGCCCCCATGCAGACCGGAAGCAAGGACCTGCCGATCTCCGACGATGTCTTCGATCCAAACGTTCTGGATGAGTTGATCGGCGTCGGCGTGGGCAAGGCGTTCGAGTCGGAGTTCATAGGGCAATGCCTGAGCGACGCCAAAACCTGTCTTGCCCTCTTCGAGAAGTACGGCCAGGAAGAACGCTGGGGTCAGATTCGAGAGCAGCTGCACGCCTTGAAAGGCGTCGCCAGCAACTTGGGGTTGCGGCGCCTTGGTGCCGTCAGCGACGAAGTGATGCGCTTGGCGGACTGGCAGATCGCACGCGAGTGGCGCGTGCGACTGTCCGGGCTACGCGAGCGGCTCGCGCAGGGTAGTGCGGTGTTGTCGGCGCGCGGCCAGCCGAGCCACGTGCGCGATGGCGATACCGACGGGTCGAAATAATCGTCGGGATCAGGCTGCGGCGCTGTTGGCGAACCGGTTCTGGGCATTGACGATGCGATCCATCGTGCGCAGCGATTTCTCCCCAAGTGCGAGCGCGGTGTCGACCCAGACTTCCGTGATACCCATCAGTTCGTTGTAACCGACGGGCTGGGCGATTCCGCGAACCGCGTTCAACGCAAGGTAAGCGTGCGGCGAGCGCTGCTGCTTGCGGATGATGTCCTCCACGGCCGCTTCGCCCTGGCCTTTGGGCACCAGCAGGTCGACCACGCCCATGCGGTGCATTTCCTCGCTGCTGTAGATATTGCCGTCCAGGATGATTTTTTCCGCGAGCTGAGGCGTGACGCGCTTGCACAGGAAGGAATACGCGCCCATGCCCGGGAACATGCCGAACAACACCTCCGGCAACCCCATGCCGACACCTTCCTCGGCAACGATGGTGTGGCAGGACAACGCCAGTTCCAAGCCGCCCCCGAGCGCGTCACCCTGCACCAGCGCGATCGTGCGCACGTCGCCACCCAGGCCAGTGTGCAAGTGGTAAACGCCATCGACGCAGCGCCGTGCATAGTCCAGCAGCAGCTGGCGGTTGTTATCGCGGATCAGCTGCGAAAACAGCTGCAGGTCACCGCCAAGATTGAAGGCCTGGGCGTCGGATGCCAGCACCACATGCCGCAGCTTGCCTGGCTCACGCTGCGAGTCGCGCAGGGTGATGGAGGTCAGGAAGCTCCACATGTCTTCCATGAGTGCCGTACGAAAGCAGGGGCGAATGCCCTTTCCGATGTCCGCGTGCATGTACAGCCAATGAGATGCGCTGTTGGGCGCTGATTCGACACGCATGGTGGGATAGGCGGCGCTGCGGCGCAGTTTTTCGACGTTGTTCATGGTCTTGCCCTCGGCTGGATGATGATCACGCGATCGAGAACCACTGACTGACGTTGAAGGTCAAAAGGTGCCCGGATAGTCGCTTCTATGCGCCGAAAGAGGGCAAACTGCAAGCGTTTTCAGCCCTCAAGAACCCTTTCACGGGGGCGGTATCGTGGGCGGAGCCCTCAGGTGGCTGGGGGCGGATCGCGCAATTCGCGGCGCAGGATCTTGCCGACGTTGGTCTTGGGCAGTTCTGTCCGGAACTCGACGAAGCGGGGCTGCTTGTATCCGGTCAGGTTTTCGCGAGCATGGGCCTTGACCTGATCGGCCGTCAGGGCCGGATCCTTCTTGACGATGACCACCTTCACCGCCTCGCCGGATTTTTCGTCCGGCACACCGACTGCGGCGACTTCCAGCACCCCGGGCATCATCGCGATCACGTCCTCGACCTCGTTCGGGTACACGTTGAACCCCGAGACCAGGATCATGTCCTTCTTGCGGTCGACGATGTAGAAAAAGCCCTTTTCATCCATCCGCGCCATGTCACCGGTGTGCAGCCAGCCATCGCTGTCGATGGCGTTGGCGGTTTCGTCGGGGCGCTGCCAGTAGCCTTTCATCACCTGGGGGCCCTGGATGCAGAGCTCGCCCACTTCGCCCATCGGCAGCATCGCGCCGTTCTCGTCCTTCACGCAGGCATCGGTGGAAGGCACCGGCAGGCCGATCGAGCCGTTGTACTCGGCCAGATCCATCGGATTGATGCAGGCAGCCGGGGACGTTTCGGTGAGGCCATAGGCTTCTACCAGGGTCACGCCGGTGACCTGTTTCCAGCGCTCGGCGACGGCGCGCTGCACCGCCATGCCGCCACCCAGCGTGAGGTGCAACGGCGAGAAATCGATCTCGTCGAAACCGGGCGTGTTGAGCAATCCGTTGAACAGGGTGTTGACGCCGGTGATGGCCGTGAAGGGCTCGCGTTTGAGCTCCTTGACGAAGCCCGGCATGTCGCGCGGGTTGGTGATGAGGATGTTCTTGCCGCCGAACTTCATGAAGACCAGGCCGTTCGCCGTCAACGCGAAGATGTGGTAGAGCGGCAACGCAGTGATCATGGTCTCCTCACCCATCTTGATATTGGTGCCCAGCCACGCCGAGGACTGCTGCATGTTGGCGACCATGTTGCGGTGGGTCAGCATCGCACCCTTGGCAACGCCGGTGGTGCCGCCGGTGTACTGCAGGAACGCGATGTCCTCATGCGAGATCGAGATGTCCGGCAGCGTGTGCCGCTGACCCAGCGTCAACGTATCGTTGAAGCGGACCGCACCGGGAATATCGTAGTCAGGCACCATCTTCTTGACGTGCTTGAGCATGAAATTGACGATGGGTCCCTTCGGGAAACCGAGCAGGTCGCCGAGCCCGGTGGTGATCACCTGCTTGATCTGCGTCTCGGGCAGCACGTCCTGCACGACATGGGCGAAGTTGTCGAGCACCAGGATCGCGCTGGTGCCGGAGTCGACCAGTTGGTGCTTGAGTTCGCGCGCGGTGTACATCGGGTTGGTGTTCACCACGGTCAATCCGGCGCGCAGGACGCCGAAGGTCGCGATCGGGTATTGCAGGCAGTTCGGCAACATGATCGCAACCCGATCGCCTTTCTTCAGCTTGAGCTCGCCAAGCAGGTAGGCGGCGAACTGCCGGCTCAGTGTGTCGAGTTGCGCGTAGTTGATGGTCTTGCCGAAGTTGGAGAAGGCAGGCCGGTCCGCGTATTTGGCAATCGCGACCTCCAGCACCGATGGGATCGACGGAAACTCATCGACGTCGATTTCGGTCGGTACCCCGGCCGGGTAGTTGGCCAACCACGGACGTTCGATGTTCATGCGATTTCCCCTGTTTTTACCGCTGTGTTCCGCCCGAGGTCGCTGGATTCGGCGACGTACGGTTCGCAGCGATTGGAGCATAGGCTCCAGAGGCTGACAAGGTTCACACTTGCGCCGGAGCCAAGGGAGCAATTGGATGCAGTCGAGCAGATGTGTTTTCTTCGGATGTATTTACGCGGCCTGCCTGGCCGTCGTATCCGCGGGTTGTTCAAAGGATGACCCGGAGCAGGCGCTGCGTGCCAACGTGACCGGATTGCAGGCGGCAGTGGATGCGCGCGACGCGGGGGCAATCGAGGATCGGCTTGCGGAGGGTTTCGTCGGGCCCGAGGGTCTGGATCGGCAGGGCGCGCGGCGGATGGCGCAGCTTGTCTTCCTGCGTCACCAGAATGTTTCGGCAAGGCTGGGACCGCTGGATGTCTCGATGCAGGACGATCACGCCACTGTGCGTTTCACCGCCGTACTGACAGGTGGAGCAGGCGGGTTGCTACCCGAAACAGGTCAGCTCTACGAC
>JAJAYW010000035.1 GCA_026786005.1 Lysobacter sp.
CAGCCAGACAGCGATCACGCCTGCCGCCAAGCCGAAACACAGTGGTCGTCCGGTAAAGCGTGACGCCGATTTCGCCAGTCGGGTGAACCAGGAGGCATTCATGGCGTCGGACTCCGCGCGATGGTTGGAGTCGACATTCTGCGCCGCCGGCCATCGATGGAGTAATCACCTGGCTAGATACCGCCGTACCAGTCGTAGCCCTGGTCTTCCCAGTAGCCGCCCTTCCCCGCGCCAAATCGCGCGTACGCGTCGGCCAGCTCGATGGTGTGCACGTACTTGGGTTGCTTGTAACCGAGCTTGCGTTCGATGCGCATGCGCACCGGCGCGCCATTGGCGATCGGGATCGGCGCGCCGTTGAGCGTGTGCGCGACGATGGTCTGCGGGTGGTAGGCGTCGAGCAGGTCGATGCTTTCGTAGTAGCGAGTGCCGTTGTTACTGAGATCATCGAAACAGTGGAACACGACGTAACGCGCGCCGGGCAGGACGCCGGCAAGATCGATCAGCGTCGCCAATGGCACGCCGACCCAGCCGCCGATCACGCTCCAGCCTTCGACGCAGTCGTGGCGCGTGATCTGGCTGCGCGCCGGCATCGCGCGCAAGGCGTCCAGCGAGAATTCCAGCGGTTTCTCGACCAGTCCGCGGACCTGCAGGCGGTAGTCGCGAAAGGCATTCGCGGTCAGTGCAAGGTATTCGGGCGTCTGCGGATTGATCGAACCGTTGGGACGGAACACCGGCGAGATCATCGACGGGTGATATTCCTGCGCAAGGCGATTGCCGGTGAGCATCCGCTGCACGCGCTCGTTCAGCGGTTCGGCGCTCGCAAGAACACTGACGAATCTCTCGCTGCCCGACAACGCATCGCAACCGGTCAGCAGGCCCACGCCAGCGCCGGCAAGCGCGCCGCGCAACAGCAGGCGGCGTGATGGCTTGAAGCCGTCAGTCATGGCGTGGCTCCTGCACTGCATCCGGCCGCGGGTAGCGCACTCGAAAGCGGCCGGTGATCATCGAACGCAATTCGTTGATGGGGCCGGCGTAGACGACCATCACCACGTGCACCAGGGTGAACAACACGAACAATCCCATCGCGATGAAATGCAATGTCCTCGCCGATTGCCGGCCGCCGACCAGTTGCAGCCACCAGCCCAGCACGGTGTTCATCTGCGGCGACATCGCCAATCCTGTCAGCACGGCTAACGGTGCAAGCACGAAAATCACGCCGAGGTAGGCCAGTTTCTGTAGCGGGTTGTAGCGTGCCGCCTCGTCGCCGACCGGATGGCGGAAGCGCAGGTGATCGCGGATCGAATTTGGAATCTCGCGCCAGTCGCGACGCTGCATCGTCAGGTCGCGGGTCAGGTGTCGACTGGCCAGCGACCAAGCCAAGTACAACGCGCCATTGATGACCCACACCCACGCGAAAAAGAAGTGCCAGCGTCGGCCGAGCGCCAGCGATTTTGGACCGGGAATCGTGGCCCACATCGGGAATCCACGCCGCAGCGCGACGCCATCCTCGGCACGCGTGGACACGCCCAGCACACCGGTTGTCACGAATTTCGTATCGCCAATCGTGGTGATGCCGCGCGCCTTGCCGGTACTGTCGCGCACGGCCTGCGCAGCGAAGACAGGATCGGCGAACGTGGACACCTCGCCCCAGTACAAGGCCGGATGCGCGTTGAAAATCTGCAGGCCACTACCGACCAGGATCACCATGCAGGCCAGGTTGATCCAGTGCATCCAGCGCAACGGCCAGCGATGCCGCAGGATCGTGCGCCACTCGTAACGCTTCGGCGCCGGTTGGATGGAGGCCGATTGGATTGAAGATGGTTCGACAGTGGATACCGGGATTGACGACATCGTGTTCTCCAAGGCCCCTCTGCAGGATACTCCCGCACGATCGCACTAGCTTAAGGAGGTGGCGACTGGACGAAAGTATGCGTGGCTGGTGGATGGAACAATGCGATTTCCCTTGTAGGGCGGGCACCGAGGCATGCTTTTTTGTCGAGCGTGGGCGAGCAGTGCCCGCCCTACAACGACAATCCTCGCTGCCTGTTTTTTTGTAGGAGAGCACCTGGGCGCGATGGGCTTTACCAGTAAGGCCCATCGCGCCCAGGTGCGCTCCTACGACCGGAGGGAGTCCCGTGGGACAGGTTACCCAAGCATCCCACCTGCAGCGGTGCCGGATAGATGCGTCCTTCGCGTAAAGGCTTGAAGCAGGCCGCATGCCGATAAAAATCCTGTTCGCTGCTCTGCGGATGCCAGCCCGGAACACCCGACAGCGGTAGCGGACGCAATTCCTGCGGATCGTTCAACAGCGCCCCCGCGATGACGGCTTCACCCACGCTCGCAATCGCCTGCTTTGCATCGGCCATCGTCGCGACCGCGATGCACTTGGCCACCAGCAACTGTTGCGGCTGCAATGCATGTTCGAGCAGCGCATGCCCGAAGACGGCAGCGATTTCGATGCGGCCATCCATCCAGGCGGACCGATGACGCCAAAACAGTCCAGGCCAGTCGTGCGCATCCCACAATGCCAGCAGCGTAGGATCGCGCACCACGATCACCGCGCCGCCTTCGTCGAAATGCGTCAACGCCGATTGCGCGCGGCTGCGGACCTTCAATCCCACACGGTCGATTTCCTCGACCTGACGATGGTTCAGCGCGCGCTTCAATGCGGGATACCGGATCCAGATCAGCGCATTGAACAGGTCGTGCCAGTTATGCAGGCGCGTGGCGATGCGGCCGTCGTGATGGATGCGCTGCTCGTAGTGCAAGCCCTCGTCGAGCAGGGCCTGCGATTGTTGGACGAATTGCAGGTCCGCGGCGCCATCGGATGCTGCGTGCAATGCTGCATTCATCGCTTCGATCGTTGGCCACGTTTCACACTGCAGCCAGCCGCGTTGCCCGGCGCACGCGGAAAATACGGGATGATCGAAACAATCGGCGGCAACCTGCCCACGCTGCGGCGCAACGAAACGGCGCGACACCGCGCCTGCCTCAATTGATTGCGGTTGCGTAAGCGACTTCACCGTACAGATCGTGTTCGTCACTGCCCATGATCTCGACATCGACGAATTCGCCGGGCTTGAGCCCTGCATCGCGACCGTCCTGGATCTGCACGACGCCGTCGATTTCCGGCGCATCGGCCATCGAACGCGCAATCGCGAGCTCACCGTCGATCGCATCGACGAGGCAGCGCTGCACGCTGCCGACCTTGGCTTCGAGCCGGGCCGTGGAAATTTCCGCCTGGCGTTCCATGAAACGCGCCAGACGCTCCTGCTTCACAGCCTCGGGCAACGGATCGGGCAGCTCGTTGGCCTTGGCGCCATCGACCGGCGAATAGGCGAACGCGCCGACGCGATCGAGCTGCGCCTCGTCCAGGAACTCCAGCAACTCCTCGAATTCCGCTTCGGTTTCGCCGGGAAAACCGACGATGAAGGTCGAGCGGATGGTGATGTCCGGCGCGATCGCGCGCCAGCGCTGGATGCGCTCGAGGGTCTTGTGGACGGCGCCTGGGCGCTTCATCAGTTTCAGCACGCGCGGGCTGGCGTGCTGGAACGGGATGTCGAGGTACGGCAGTAATTTCGGCATGCCGTTATGGGTCTGCGCCATCAGTGGAATGATGTCGTCGACGTGCGGATACGGATACACGTAATGCAATCGCGTCCACACGCCCAGTTCGGACAGGCCCTCGCACAAGGCTTTCATGCGGGTTTGGTACGGCTTGTCGCGCCACACGCGTTCGGCATACTTCACATCGACACCGTAGGCCGACGTGTCCTGCGAGATCACCAGCAATTCCCGCACGCCACCGCGCACCAGTTTTTCGGCCTCGCGCAGCACTTCATCGACCGGCCGCGAGACCAGGTCGCCGCGCATCGACGGGATGATGCAGAAGCTGCAACGGTGATTGCAGCCTTCGGAAATTTTCAGGTACGCGTAATGTTTCGGCGTCAGCTTGACGCCGAAATCGTCATCAAGCATCCGGCGCGGCATCAGATCGATGAACGGGTCGTGTTTCGGCGGCAGCACGCGATGCACCGCATTCATGACGCTGGCGTAATCCTGCGGCCCGCTGATCGACAGTACATCCGGATGCGCAGCACGGATCTGTTCGGGACGCTTGCCGAGGCAACCGGTGACGATAACCTTGCCGTTTTCCGCGAGGGCCTCACCGATCGCATCCAGCGATTCGGTCACGGCAGAATCGATGAATCCGCAGGTGTTGACCACCACCACGTCGGCCGCGTCGTAACTCTGCACGATGTCGTAACCCTCGGCCTTGAGCTGGGTGAGGATGCGCTCGGAATCGACCAGCGCCTTGGGGCAACCGAGGCTGACGAAACCGACTTTTGGATTCTGCAACGACATGCGGATACGGCTTGTTTTCTGCTGGAAACGGGCGCGAAGTATAGCCCGTGGCTAAAATCGGCTTTTCTGTGGCGGGAATGGCGCAATGGGGCAAGCGATCAGCATTCAGGTTCCGCAGATGAACGTGATTGGCGGCTGGCGCTCCGATCCCGATGGCGCACCACGCGGCGCGCTGGTCGTGGTGCAGGAAATCTTCGGCGTCAACGCGCATATGCGCAGCGTGACGGATCGCTTTGCTGCGGAAGGTTTTGTCGCGATCGCGCCTGCACTGTTCGATCCGGTCGAACCCGGGGTCAAACTCGCTTATGACCCGGACGGGTTTGCCAAGGGGCGCGAACTCGTCTCTGCGCTGGGGTTCGATCGCACCGTCGCCATCGTCGATGCAACGGCGCAAATACTGCAGGGAGAGGGCCACAATGTCGGCGTGGTGGGTTACTGCTGGGGTGGCAGCGTCGCCTTCCTCGCCAACACTCGGCTGGGCTTGCCCGCCGTCAGTTATTACGGCGCGCGTACGGTGCCGTTGCTCGAAGAGCCGTCACGCGCAGCGATGTTGTTCCACTTCGGTGCAAATGACAGCAGCATCCCACCTGCCGACATCGCCACGCATCGACAGAAACAACCCGATGCCGAGGTGCATGTTTATCCGGGCGGGCACGCGTTCAATCGCGACGTGGATCCTGATCATTACCACGCCGAAAGCGCCGCGCTTGCATGGAGCCGCACGCTCACCTTCTTCGCCGAACATCTGCAATGACGGACTTCATCCTCGATCCGCGCCTCGAAGCCGACAGCGTGTTCCTCGCCGATGGGCCGCTGTCACAGGTACGGCTGATCGACGACACGCGCTTTCCGTGGCTGCTGCTGGTGCCGCGCGTGGCCAACGCCGTCGAATGGATCGATCTCGATGGTGCGCAGCAACGCCTCTTGCTGGCCGAGATTCATCAAGTCGGATCGCTGTTGCGTGGCGAGCCGTCGGTCGAGAAACTCAACATCGGCGCGCTCGGCAATGTCGTGCACCAGTTGCACGTGCATCTGGTGGGACGTCGCGAAGGCGATGCCGCGTGGCCGGCGCCGGTCTGGGGTTTTGGCGCCATGCAGCGACATGATGCGACCCTGCTGGCCGGGAAAATCGACGCGTGGCGCTCGCGACTTGCGTGAGTTGCGTCACCTTCAATAGGCAACCTTGAAAAACGAAGTCGTCATCCCCGCGAAGGCGGGGATCCAGTGACTGGAAGCCATTAAAAGCAAAGGCACTGGATTCCCGCCTTCGCGGGGTTTTCAACAGCGAAGCTGGTCATGACAGTCAATAGCGGCGTGTTTCCCATCCCCATCAACTCAACAACACATTTTCTGTTCGTAAAAGGAACCAACATGAAACATCTACTGCTTGCTGTCCTGCTCGCCTGCACCC
Source organism: Lysobacter sp. (assembly GCA_026786005.1). GTDB lineage: Bacteria > Pseudomonadota > Gammaproteobacteria > Xanthomonadales > Xanthomonadaceae > JALYOU01. The sequence goes on from JAJAYW010000035.1 coordinate 5,777, forward strand.
TGCCCGCGCACGCCGGCCTGTTCGACAAGAATCCCGACAAGGCCGCGGAAGAAGCTGCGCGCGCCAACATGGCGGCGGCGACGGTCTGGGTCGATGCCAGCTGGGGGTTCCGCAACCAGGGCGCGGCGAATTCACTGAGCCGCGCGCATCAGGCCTTCGCGACGCACGGATACAAGGTGGTCAGCGTCGAGCCATATATCGAGAACGGGGATTTACAGGGGTTCTTCGTGACGTATCAGAAGTAAGGCTTTTTCCTTCTCCCTTCGGGAGAAGGTGCCCGAAGGGCGGATGAGGGCGGGAAAGTGACACGCCGAGGAACGTCCATCGCAAACTGAAAGTCCGCCCCCTCATCCGACGCTGCGCGCCACCTTCTACCGAAGGGAGAAGTAAAAGCACATCAAGTCCGCGGCAACGTAACGCCAGTCTGCCCCTGGTACTTCCCACCACGATCCTTGTACGAGGTCTCGCACACCTCGTCGGACTGGAAGAACAACATCTGCGCGACACCTTCGTTGGCGTAGATGCGCGCCGGCAGCGGCGTAGTGTTGGAGAACTCAAGCGTGACGTGCCCTTCCCACTCCGGCTCCAGCGGCGTCACGTTGACGATGATGCCGCAGCGCGCATACGTGCTCTTGCCGAGGCAGACCACCAGCGTGTCGCGCGGAATGCGGAAAAATTCGACCGTGCGCGCCAGCGCGAAGGAATTCGGCGGAATGATGCACACGTCATTCTCGATGTCGACGAAGCTGCCCGGATCGAAATTCTTCGGGTCGACGATGGTCGAGTTGATGTTGGTGAATATCTTGAACTCGCGCGAGCAGCGCACGTCGTAGCCGTAGCTCGAGGTGCCGTAGCTGACGATGCGATGGCCGTCGGCGCCATGCTTGACCTGGCCGGGCTCGAACGGCTCGATCATCTGCTGCTGTTCGACCATCCGCCGGATCCAGCGGTCGCTCTTGATGCTCATGCGATTTTCCCTGTGACCCGGCCGAAGCCGGGAATTGTAGGGCGGGCTCAAGTCCGCCGTTCGGATCAGTTGATGTGCATGACGCCGTCAAGCCCATGGCGGGCTTGAGCCCGCCCTACACCAGCGACGCCGCAATCCCCATCGTCGCTCGCGGCCGCAACGCCAGTTGCGCGGCGACATTGCGCGCCGTCAGCCGGTAGGCGTGCGCAGCGGCGGAATCGGGCTGTGCGATGACGATCGGCACCCCCGCATCCCCCTGCTCGCGGATGCCGAGCTCCAGCGGCAACGACCCCAGCAACGGCACGCCGTATTGCGCCGCCATCTTCTCGCCACCGCCGCTGCCGAAGATGTGCTCGCTGTGGCCGCAGTTGCTGCAGACATGCACCGCCATGTTCTCGATCACGCCCAGCACCGGCACCTGCACCTTCTCAAACATCTTCAAAGCCTTCTTCGCATCCAGCGTCGCAATGTCCTGCGGCGTGGTCACGATCACGGCGCCGGCGACAGGAATCTTCTGCGACAGCGTCAGCTGGATGTCGCCCGTGCCTGGCGGTAAATCGACGATGAGGTAATCCAGGCCGTCGGGTGAATTTCCGCCCCACGACGTCTCGTTGAACAGCTGCGTCAGTGCCGACGTCGCCATCGGCCCGCGCCAGATCATCGGCGTATCGATGTCGATCAGGAATCCGATCGACATCGCTTCCAGCCCGTGCGCGCGCATCGGCTCGATTGATTTGCCATCGGGACTGTCCGGCCGGCCGGAGAGACCGAGCATCGCCGGCACGCTGGGACCGTAGATGTCCGCATCAAGGATCCCGACCTTGGCGCCGTCGAGCTGCAAGGCCACGGCCAGGTTCACCGCGGTGGTTGATTTGCCCACGCCGCCCTTGCCCGAAGCGATCGCGATGACGTTGCGGATCCGTGGGGAGCGCGGCACGTTGGGCTGCACCGCATGCGCGTGGATGCGGGGTCTGTCTGTGGTTTGCTGCATGGGTGAATTTTAGCCTGTGTGGCTGCTCGCCCGATGTGGCAGGGATCGGCCGCAGTGTGAACACCGCAGCAACCTCATCACCATACGCCGCCGAATCGGGTATAAATCGGCCATCCGGTCGGCGTGTGCAGTCCGGCCTGTCCCAGCTCCCTCGGAGGGGAAACATGTGTATCAAACCTTTTGTATTCGCACTCGCGTTGCTGCCGGTGGCGGCGTTCGCGCAGAACTCGCCAGTCGGCAAGTGGAAGACCTTCGACGAGGAAACCGGCAAGGCCCGATCGATCGTCGAAGTCTATGAGGCGAAGGACGGCACGTTTGCCGGCAAGGTGATCGAGACCTTGTATGCGGCGGATCCTGTCTGCGACAAGTGCACCGGCGCCAACAAGAACAAGCCGATCAAGGGCATGACGATCCTGTGGGGCCTGAAAAAAACTGGCGATGCCTACAGCGGCGGCACCGTGCTGAAACCCTCGGCAGGCAAGACCTACAAGTCGAAGGCGCGCCTGCTGGAAGGCGGCAAGAAGTTCGAGGTGTCGGGCTGTGTGTCCTTCATCTGCAAACAGCAGATGTGGACGCGCGAATCCTGATCATCAGGCAATGAACATCAGGCGTCATCGAGCTTGAAGCAACCAGACCCGGCCTTGCGCCGGGTTTCGTCATTTCGCGCCATGCGATAATCATCTGCCCCCAGTCGCAGTGCGCACATGTCCCGCAACGTCGCCGTCACCTGCGCCCTTCCCTATGCCAACGGGCCGCTGCACCTCGGCCATCTGGTCGGATACATCCAGGCCGACATCTGGACACGCGCGCGACGCATGCGCGGCGACATCGTCCGCTTCGTCTGCGCCGACGACACCCACGGCACGCCGATCATGCTGGCCGCGGAAAAAGCAGGCACCACGCCGGAAGCCTTCATCGCCGGCATACAGGCCGGGCATGAGCACGACTTCGCCGAGTTCGGCGTGGCGTTCGACCACTACGATTCCACCAACTCAGCCGGCAATCGCACGCTGACCGAGGCGATCTACGCCAGGCTCGACAACAACGGTCACATTGCCCGCCGCAGCGTTGCGCAGTTCTACGATGCGGCCAAGGGCATGTTCCTGCCGGATCGCTACATCAAGGGCACCTGCCCCAACTGCGGCACGCCCGACCAGTACGGCGACAACTGCGAAAACTGCGGCGCCACGTACGCACCGACCGATCTGAAAGAGCCGCGCTCGGTGTTGAGCGGTGTGGCGCCGGAACTGCGCGAGTCCGATCATTTCTTCTTCGAGGTCGGGCAGTTCGATGGCTTCCTGCGCGAGTGGCTGGCGGGCGATGTCGCGATCCCCGGCGTCAAGGCCAAATTGAAGGAATGGCTGGACGCCGAAGGCGGCCTGCGCGCTTGGGACATTTCGCGCGATGCGCCCTACTTCGGTTTCGAGATTCCCGGCCACCCGGGCAAGTATTTCTATGTCTGGCTGGACGCACCGATCGGCTACCTGTCGAGCCTGCAGGCGTTGTGCGAGCGCGAAGGCATCAACTTCTTCGAGTTCCTCGCGCACGACAGCGAGGCGGAACTGCACCACTTCATCGGCAAGGACATCGTCAACTTCCACGGCCTGTTCTGGCCGGCCGTACTGCACGGCGCGGGCATGCGTGCGCCGACACGGCTGCACGTCAACGGCTACCTGATGGTCGATGGCGCCAAGATGTCGAAGTCGCGCGGCACTTTCATCATGGCGCGCACGTATCTCGATTCAGGACTGCATCCCGAGGCCTTGCGTTACTACTTCGCCGCGAAGAGCGGTGGCGGTGTCGACGATCTCGATTTGAACTTGACCGACTTCGTCACGCGCGTGAATGCGGATCTGGTCGGCAAGTTCGTCAATCTCGCCAGCCGCTGCGCAGGGTTCATCGAGAAACGTTTCGACGGGCGTTTGGCGGATCGCTTGCCCGAACCCGGCATATATGCGGATTTCGTCTCGCGGCTGGCACCGGTTCGCGATGCCTACGAACGCAACGATCCAGCCAGCGTGCTGCGCTTGACGATGACCTTGGCCGATGAAGCGAATCGCTACATCGACGACCGCAAGCCCTGGGTGATCGCCAAACAGGTCGGCGCGGACGCCGAACTGCAATCGGTCTGCACGCAAGGCTTGAACCTGTTCCGTGTACTTGCCGCGGCACTGAAGCCGGTGTTGCCGCGCGTGGCATCGCAGGTGGAGCTGTTCCTGGATGTTCCCGTCGATAAGTGGTCCGATCTCGACACGCCGTTGCTGACGCGCAGGATCAATGCTTACGTCCCGCTGTTCACCCGCATCGACCCGAAGCAGATTGAAGCCATGACCGAAGCCAGCACGGAAGACCTCAAGCCAGCCGATGCTCCCGTTTCCCAGGCAGGAGCGACTTCAGTCGCGAGCTCTTCCTTGGGCGGCCCGAAAAAGTTCGCGGATGAAGCCGCTCCTGTGAAGAGTGAATTCATCGCGATCGATGATTTCGCCAAGCTCGACCTGCGCATCGGCAAGGTGCTGGCCTGCGAATTCGTCGAAGGCTCCGACAAGCTGCTGCGCTTCGAGCTGGATGCGGGCGAACTGGGCACGCGCCAGATTTTTTCTGGTATCCGTGCGTCGTATGGCGAGCCGGAGAAGCTGGTCGGCCGCACTGTCGTGTTCATCGCCAACCTCGCGCCGCGCAAGATGCGCTTCGGCACCAGCGAAGGCATGATCCTGTCGGCCGGCGCCGATGGCGGCGGGCTGCATCTGCTCGATGTCGATGCGGGTGCGTTGCCGGGCATGCCGGTGAAGTGATCGCAAGGTCTGGCCGAAAACCGCTCATGGTGAGCCTGTCGAACCACGCTTCCTGTAGAGCGGAGCTTGCTCCGCTGCTTTCTCGCTTCAAAAATATCGTGGAGCTCAGCCTGCTTTCAGAGCAGCGGAGCAAGCTCCGCTCTACAAGATCATCGCCATCCGATACATCCCGATGATTCGCATCGGTGATTCCCGATGAACACTGACCTGATCGAACGCCTCGACCGTCTGTTGCCGCAAACCCAATGTGGACAATGCGGGTTCGATGGTTGCCTCCCTTACGCAGAATCGATGGCCAATGGCGAAACGGACATCGACCGCTGCCCTCCCGGCGGCGATGCCGGTGCGCGCGCCCTCGCCCACGTTCTGGATATTCCGGCGAAACCCTACGATCGCAGTCGCGGCGAGCACAATCCCGCGCTGGTGGCGGTCATCGTCGAAGCCGATTGCATCGGCTGCACCAAATGCATCCAGGCCTGTCCGGTGGATGCGATCATCGGCGCGTCCAAACTCATGCACGTGGTGATCGAACCGCTGTGCACGGGCTGCGAACTATGCGTGCCCGCATGTCCCGTGGATTGCATCGAGTTGTTGCCAGCAGGATCGTAGGGCGGGTCTTTACCCGCCATCGCAGTTCACTTGAGCGTGCGGCGGGTCAAGACTCGCCCTACCTTGCCGTCTTGCAGGCCGAACAGATTCGCTGGACCTTGTAGCCTTTGGCGCGCAGTTTCTCGACCACACCGTCGCTGCCAAGCAGGTGCAGTGCGCCGACGACGACCAGGGTCTCATCGCTGCCGGGATCTTTCAGCCGCCGCTCGAGTTTCGGCACCCATGCGTCGTTGCGTTCGACGTTGATGACCTTGTACAGCCGCGGATATTCCTTGCGCATGTCGGCCGCCATGCCGGTCCACATCGCATCGACATCGCCGGCGCGCCAGGCTGCGTGCAGCTTCTCGATTTCCTTCGGCCCTTCTTCCCCACTCGTCAACGCTTCATCCATGAACTGACGCTGCTCCTCTAGACTCATCGAATCGAAAAGCGCCACCTGTTGCGCACCGGTTTCAAGGCCCGAACCACGTTTGCCACTTGTCTTTCCAGCTTCAACGAAATGCGCATCCAGGCCGAGTTTGGGATCGAGTCCCTGCTTGGTCATTTCCAGGACGGAAATCGTCAATGCAGCGAACCACGGCTCGAACATCTGCATGACCTGCGGCGCCATGCCGATCTTCTGCAGCTCGCCCTGGTTGGCAGCGAGCCATGCATCGAGCTTCTTCGCCGTGGCGAGGCCCAGGTCGTCTTTCAATTGCCTGCCGTCGGTGCGCAAGCCGGCCTTGGCCATGACCATGCCGAGCTCGGGCGATCCCATTTCATCGGGCGACACCTCGAAGACCAGCGATTCGGCATCGGTGAACGCGGCATCGACGTCCTTCGACAACGGGTAATCGTTGGGTTTGAGCAAATGGAATGAACCCAGCAGGTAAATCGCGTTGTCCGCATCGGACACTTTCCACAACAACGGGACCGGCGGCGACTGCGTGGCCGCGACTGCTGGTGGGGTGTTGGCAACGCCGACACCAACCGACACTGCGATCACCGCAGACAACACCAATGACTTCATGACTCGCATGTAACGTCCTTCAAGACAAATTCAGTGGAGATTGCTTGCGTAGGCTTTTTCGCCTGCGGTGATCGCAAGGTCCAGGCGGTTTTCCGGCGGCGGCAAGGGACATGTTGCAAACGCCGTGAATGCACAGGGCGGGCTGTAGCTGCGATTGAAGTCGAGCATCACCCTCCCATTCGCATCGGCCTTGGGCGTATCCAGAAAACGGCCGGCGCCATAGCTGCCATGCCCATTCGTGCGATCGGCGAACACCAGGAACAACTCGTCGCCGCCTTCGTCCAGGGCTTCAATGCGATACGTCTTTCCATCGCGCTCGAACTCGACCGCACCGGGATTCGGCACCTGGTCGACCGTACCGATGATGTTGGCGATCGGGATGGTCTTGCCTGGCGGATGCTGCACGAACCTGCCTGCGACGACCCATGCCGGATCGGCGGCCCAGTAATTCAAGCCGGCGAACTGCGCGCGCGATGGCGCATCGGCATGTTTGACACGCAAGGCATACCGCTCGCCACGCTTGATCACCGTGGCGATGCCCTTGCCGTCATCGAAACCGATGACGCTGGGACCGCCCTCATCGGCGTCGGTCTTCAGCTCGGTGGCACTGCTCAATGGCTCGCCGTCGAGCGTCAGCCCGGCATTCCTGTTCGGTACCAAGCGGATGCGATTGTTGTTGCGGTCGAGCATGCCGAATTGCGCCGGGCCCATTGCCAAACGGATGCCATTGTCGGCATTGCTGCCCACGTAATGCGGACCCGGATCAATCCAGTGCAAGCCGATCAGGCTGGTCCAGCCATCGGGTTTCAATAGATCCTCGCTCCGCTGCATACGCAAGACGTGTTGCTCATTGGCGAACGTGGCTTCGGCTTCGAGAATCGTTGCCGAGGATTGCGGCGTCGATTGCGACGTGTCGCGCTTGCAACCTGGCGCGATCACGGGGAGCAAAGCCAATAAGGGGATCACCAAGTGCAAACGCATCATCAACGTCCTCGAAGGAACCAGCGATCGATTTCGGCCACGCTGAAGCGCGCCCAGGTCGGACGGCCATGATTGCATTGCGCCGAGCGCTCGGTGACTTCCATCTCGCGCAACAGCGCGTTCATTTCGGGAACAGTCAGGCGACGGTTCGCACGCACTGCGCCATGGCAGGCCATCGTCGACAGCAACTCATCGCGCGCGGCGGTGACGCGGCCGGCACCTGCCAGGGATGAGTCACCGTGTTCGCGCAAGTCGGCCAGCACGTCGCGCAACAGCGCATCGACATCGCCATGCGCGAGCAGGGCCGGCACGCTACGCAGGGTCAGCGCTTGCGGGCCGCTGCGGGTCAGCTCGAAACCGAGCGCGGCCAGCGTCGCCACCTCGCGTTCGGCGACATCGGCTTCGCGCTCCGACACTGCCAGCGTGGTCGGCACCAGCAACGGCTGCGTGCGCAGGCCTTCGCCATCGTGCGCATTTTTAAGCTTTTCGTAGCCGAGGCGCTCGTGCGCGGCGTGCATGTCGACCACGATCAAGCCTTCGGCCGACTCGGCAAGGATGTAGATGCCGTGCAATTGGGCGATGGCATAGCCGAGTGGCGGCACGGTTTCGTCGTTGGAAGCCGGCAGCGGCGCGTACGGTTGCGGTGGTGCATGGGCCGCATACAACGCTGCATACGCATCGCGCGCATCGCCGACGCGCAGCGACAGGTTCGGCTGCGGCGCGGCGGACCATGACGACATCGTCCCGACCATTGCCGCCGCCATCGGTGCAGCACTGGCCGCCATGCCCGCGCGCGTCTCCGCCAAGGCATCGTGCAGCGTGCGATAGACAAAGTCGTGGATCAGGCGCGCGTCGCGGAACCGCACCTCGTGCTTGGCTGGATGCACGTTGACATCGACCCGGCGCGGGTCTAGTTGCAAGAACAAGACATACGCTGGCTGCCGGCCGTGGAACAGCACGTCGGCATAGGCCTGCTTGACCGCATGCGCGATGCTGCGATCGCGCACGGCGCGGCCGTTGACGTAGAGGTACTGCTGGTCGGTGCTGGCGCGCGAATACGACGGTTGCGCGATCCAGCCGTGCAGACCTAATTCCCGCTCATCCTGAGCCGGTCGAAGGACATGCTCTACGCGCAGCGCATGGGTGGCGAATTCTGCGCCCAGCGTTTCGATCAGCCGCTCGCCGGAGAACAGAACCTGCCCCGAACCTGATCCGGGGGCGCTGTCGCCCTTGTAGCGTCGCGAGGGCTTGCCGTTGTGCGACACGCGCAGTTCGACATCCGGCCGCGCCAGGGCCAGTGACCGCAACCATTCCTCGATGTGGCCCAGTTCGGTGCGTTCGGCGCGCAGGAACTTGCGCCGCGCTGGCACGTTGAAAAACAGGTCGCGCACTTCGACGGTGGTGCCCTGCGCATGCGCTTTTGGTGCGATCGCGCCGATGCGGCCGCCCTCGACCACCAACGCCGCGCCATGCGCATCGTCGGCGCGACGCGACACCAGCAGGAAGCGGCTCACCGATGCGATCGACGGCAAGGCCTCGCCGCGGAACCCGAGCGTCTCGACCGCTTCCAGGTCGTCGAGCGACGCGATCTTGCTGGTAGCGTGGCGGGCGATGGCGAGCGGCAAATCATCGGCCGCCATGCCGTCGCCATCATCACGGATGCGGATCAAGCGAACGCCGCCCTCTTCCAGATCGATGTCGATGCGGTGTGCACCGGCATCGAGCGCGTTCTCGACCAGTTCCTTCACCACGGACGCCGGCCGCTCGACGACTTCGCCGGCGGCGATCTGGTTGATGAGGATGTCTGGGAGTTGGCGAATCGTCACGGCGTCGATGATAACGGCGCGCGTAGGGCGGGTCTCGACCCGCGGCTTTTCTTGACGTCGCGAAAAAAAGCTAAAGCGGCGGGTCGAGACCCGCCTTACCGATCAGCGACTGCCGCTGTCCGCGGTCACGGCCACCCTGGCATCGGCGCGCGCGGCATACAGCGTCCCGGGGGGCGGTTGCCGGGTGAAATAGGTGTTGACGCCATCGAGAATGGCGCGCGCCAACCGGGTCTGATGGCCCGGATCGTTGAGACGACGCTCTTCGTCGGGGTTGGTGATGAACGCCGTCTCGACCAGCATCGACGGCACATCCGGCGAACGCAGCACCACGAAATTCGCGCGCTCCACATGCGGCTTGTGGGTCCTGCCGAGCCCCTTCAGGCCTTGCAGCACATGACTGGCCATGTCTTCGGAAGCCTTCATCGTAGCGCTTTGCGACAGGTCGAGCAGCACCGACGCAAGCGTGTTTTCGCGATCCCGCAGGCGCACGCCTCCGACCAGGTCAGCGGAATTTTCCTGGTTGGCCAGCCAACGCGCGGCCTGCGACGAGGCGCCGCGCTGCGACAGCACGAACACCGACGAACCGTTCGCCTCCGGATTGGTGAACGCATCGGCATGGATCGAGACAAACAGATCGGCCTTCGCCGCACGCGCCTTCTTGTAGCGCTGGTCGAGCGGAATGAAGACGTCGGTATCGCGGGTCAGATACGCCTTCAAACCGGCTGTGGCATTGACCTGCCTTGCCAGTTCGCGCGCGATCTTGAGGGTGATGTCTTTCTCGCGGCTGCCGGCGGATCCGCGCGCGCCGGGATCCTGGCCACCGTGCCCGGCATCGATCGCGATGATCAGCGGACGCAAGCCGCCGCGACGCATCACGTCCTGCATGGTTCTGACAGGCGTTTGCGCCGATTGCGGTGCGGCTTCCATTGCGGGTTCGATCGTGGTCGGCACCCCCGTGGCGATGTGTGTCGGCACGCCGGTGGCGATGGTGCCGGGAAGGGAAGAAGAGGACGGCACCGACTGCTGCAACGACGGGACGCCCGTGGTTGACTGCGGTTGCGGCGGCGGTGCCGAATTCTGTGGGTTGCCTAGCGCCGCGACGGGCGCCACGCCCGAGATCAATCGAGAGGTGGCGTTGTGGGACGCGATGGAGGGATCGATGCGGTCGACCGTCGGTTCGGTCGCGGGCGATTTCGGTTGCGAGGGTGCGGCAATGGTCGCGATTGACTCGATGCCATCGCCCGGCCATTCCAGTATCAGCACGCTGCCGATGGCGGAGGGTTCCAGACGCGGCTTGAGCGCCGTCACGGGGGCGGCCAGGTCGAAGACGATACGGGTCACGCCCGGCGAAGGTCGCCCGGTGCGGACGGCACTGATGACGCCGGTCGCTGCCGGCAGGCGGAAGGTCTTGCCCAGAGCGACGTCGGGCAGATCGACCACCAGCCGATCCGGGCCTGCAAGACTGATGAGCGTGTACTCGGCGCTGCTGTCGAGCGCGATCTCGGCACGTGTCCCAGTGGCGCCCGCATCGAGTTGCAAGCCTTTGATTTCATTGGCCTGAGCCAAGTTCCAGCTCAGCGCAGCCAGCAACGCTGCACCCAGCAGGATTTGTTGCAATGTGATCCCCTTGACTCGCATGGCCGGATTCAAGCACCAACCTCTCGAGATTGCAATAGGTTTTCCCTTATAAATCCGACACCTGGATCACCTTCCTCTTGACTGAACGCAAGAATCTCTCGCAAGCGGCCATTCCTGAACAATCGCCTTGCACCAATGCGTCCCGACGTCCGAAAAAGGCGTCAATTCCACGTTCCGGCCCGCGCCTTCCAGCGCGAGCGCAATCCGAAGGTCCGCCGCCGGGAGGTGAGCCCCGCCCCGCTCCGGCCACTCGATCAGCCACAGCGCCGCTTCCGCTCCGTCGAGCCCCAGGAACTCCAATTCGCCCGCATCAGCGATGCGATACAAATCCAGGTGCAGGGCTTCGCCTCCATCCGCCAATGGATAACGTTCGACCAGCGTGTACGTCGGGCTGCGGATCGCGCCGGTCACTCCCAGCGCGCGCAACGTCGCGCGTGCGAGCGTCGATTTGCCGGCGCCGAGATCTCCGTGCAGATGCACGACGGCGTGCGCAGGTCGCGTTGCGGCCAACGCGCAGCCGAGCGTTTCCGTCGCTTCGGTGTCGGGCAGGAAATGCTCGATGTTGACGGTGTTTTTCATCACTGTTGCACAGGCTCTGGATTGGCAAGCGTACGCAACTGCGGGAACAAATCCGAAGCGATCATCCCGCGCTCGCCGCCTGAATCGGCGGCCGCGTCGCCGGCAAGCGCATGCAGCAACGCGCCGCAATGCGCTGCATCGAAGGCAGGTAAACCTTGCGCGCGCAACGCGGCAATCACGCCGGTCAGCACATCACCCATGCCGCCGGACGCCATGCCGGGGTTGCCCGCGGCAATGACGAAAGGCGTTTGATTGGGCGATACGACGATCGTGCCTGCGCCTTTCAATACGATCGTGCACTTGTATTTTTCCGCGATCGACTGCGCAGCCGCGTAACGATCGGCCTGGATGTCAGCGGTGGAAACACCGAGCAGGCGTGCGGCTTCTCCGGGATGCGGTGTCAGGATCGCGGCTGGCAATGCGCGCGGTAATTCGGCAAGCAGGTTCAAGGCATCGGCGTCGATCACGATCGACTTGTTGGCCACCAAAGCGCTAGAAAACAGGGCGCGCGACCATGCACTGCGGCCGAGCCCGGGTCCCAGCGCGACCACGCTTGCCGCCTGGATGCTGACTTGCAAGTCGTCCGCGGAGTCGACGCCATGCGCCATCGCTTCCGGGCGGCGCACCAGCAATGGAACGACATTGGGGTGTCGCGTGGCGACGCTCACGAGTCCCGCGCCCGTGCGCAACGCCGCTTCCGCGCATAGCGCGATGGCGCCACCCATCCCGTCATCGCCACCGATGCAGAGCACATGACCGTAGCTGCCTTTGTGCGCGTTGCGCAGCCGCGGTGGCAAATAGATCGCTAAATCCTCTGCCCCGCTGCGTTTCGCAGCGGGTTGCACGCCATCGAACGCAGCATCGGGAATGTCGAGCGTGGCGACCGCCCGTTCGCCGACACGATCCAGCGCATCACCGGTCTGCAATCCGCAATGCGCAGCGATGAATTGCAAGGTTCGGTCCGCGTTGACTGCAGCGCTGCGGGCATGTCCGTTGTCGCTGTCGATGCCGCTCGGCACGTCCAGCGAAAACACCGGCGCAGCGTGCCGGTTGATCGCATCGATCAACGCGACGGTGTCCGCCTCCGGCGCGCGTGACAAGCCGATCCCAAAGAGCGCATCGACGATGACGTCCACGCGCGGCAGCGCCTCCGCGAACGACTCGATGCGACCGCCGGCCGACTCATATTCGCTGCATGCGCGCACCGCCAACTTGCCGTGTGGCACGTGTCCCGCCAGACAAATGACGCACACATCGCGCCCCGCTTGCTGCGCATGTCGCGCCAGGACATAGCCGTCGCCACCGTTGTTGCCGGGGCCGCACACGACCGCAATGCGCTGCGCATCCGGCCAGTGTTGCAGCAGATATCCCCAGGCGGCCTGTCCTGCACGGCGCATCAACTCGAACGCATCGCCACCGAGCGCGGCGGTCGCCTGCGTCTCGAGGACACGCAACGCGTTCCTGTCGTAAAGATTGGAAGCATCGGACATCACCCGATTCTATACTTGCCCCATTGTGCGAACACCGACCGTCCAGCCGATCATGCAGTTGAGCATTCAGTCAGATAAGCAGCCTGACTACGTGCAGCTCGCGCAGCGCATCAAGCAGCTTGCACTCGAGTTTGGTTTCCAGCGCTGTGGCATCAGCGATATCGAACTTGGCAAGGACGAGGCCCACTTGCGCGACTGGCTGGCGCAGGGCCTGTACGGCTCGATGGACTGGATGGCGCGGCATGGCGACAAGCGCTCGCGTCCGGATGCATTGATTCCCGGCACGTTGCGGGTGATTTCGGTCGGGCTGGATTACGGCCAGGATGGCGATGCGGCCTGGGAGACGATCGCAAACGGCGAGCGCGCTTACGTTGCGCGCTACGCACTGGGCCGCGATTACCACAAGCTGATGCGGCAACGACTGCAGCAACTGGCGGATCGGATCAAAGAGGAAGTCGGCCCGTTCGGGCATCGCGTGTTCGTCGATTCCGCGCCGGTGCTGGAACGCGCCCTCGCGCGCAATGCGGGCCTCGGCTGGATCGGCAAGCACACCTGCCTGATCGACAAGGATGGCGGTTCGTGGTTTTTCCTGGGCGAGATCTACGTCGACCTGCTGCTGCCGATCGATGCGCCCGCGACCGAGCATTGCGGCACCTGCATGCGCTGCATCGACATCTGCCCGACGCAGGCGATCACCGCGCCGCACCGGCTCGATGCGCGGCGCTGCATCTCCTACCTGACCATCGAGCACGAAGGTTCGATCGACGAGGAACTACGGCCACTGATCGGCAACCGTATCTTCGGCTGCGACGATTGCCAGCTGGTGTGTCCGTGGAACAAGTTCGCCAAGCGCACCGATGAACCGGATTTTCGCGCACGCAACGACCTGGATCGCGCCACGCTGGCGGAGTTGTTTGCATGGACCGAGGAGGAATTTCTCCTTCGCACCGAAGGTTCGGCGATCCGCCGCAGCGGTTACGGGCGTTGGCTGCGCAATATCGCCGTTGCGCTGGGCAATGCGCCGACGACGCCTGATGTGCTGGCTGCGCTCGAATCGCGGCGTGAGGAGCCCGACAACGTGGTGCGCGAACACGTCGAGTGGGCACTGGGGCGACACGCTTTGTAGGAGCGCACCTGGGCGCGATGAGGCTCTATCG
>JAJAYW010000036.1 GCA_026786005.1 Lysobacter sp.
GGTGGTGGCGGTGGCGGTGGTGGTGGCGGCGGAGGTGGATCGGGCTGTTTGACCTCGCCACCTCCACAACAAGCATCCTGCCGTTCGGCTAGGCACAGGATCAGCTCCAGCAGCAGCTCGTTGCTGAGCAAGCGCTTACGGTGGCTGCACGCGTCGACTTTGCCGATCGTGCCATCGGCCGACAGTTCGACAGTCGCAAGCACGATGCACGGCTTTTCGTCAGGTGCCGGACACGGACCCGACAACATCCGGCAGAGCCGCGTGCGCAAGTCAACGCCGTCGATTACGCTGACCTTGCCGGCGACGGCATGTGTAATGACGGCGCGTGCGCGTTTAGGCACGGTTGCTATTGCGGTCGCTTCACTATCGAGTGCCACCCGCGCGACTTCCTTCGCATCGGCGCCATCCAGTATTACGACCTCGCTGGACGTGCTGCCAGTTTTATGGGCAACGTAGCAACAACGGCCATCACTGGCGAACGCGGCGCCGACAGGCACCAGGTTCGCGGCGAAGTCCTGCGCCCCACCGCTGCCATCGAAACGGCGGATTTTGTTGGCCGCGATCGACCATGCCGCGGTGTCGCCGCCAGCGCCGGTAGCGGCCGAGGCGTCGCCCGCGGTATCCAGCGGTTTCTGCCAAACCTGCGCGTCGCCGGCGGTGTCGACCAGGATCATGGTCTTGTTGCTGGCGTCGGCCACGAACAGACTGGCGTTATCCGAAGACACCAACAAGTCGTCGGGCTTGTGTCCCGACAGGACCGGCGTTTCGGTCTTGCTGGCGATATCAATGCGATGGACCTTGTCGTCGGCGATCGCGTAGAGGCGTGCACCCGCATGCGTTGCCACACAACGACCATAGGCCTGCTGCGTGGTGAATGTATTGACGATGACGGGCGGGTCGCTTTGTAGGTCGACCACGACGACGCCCTTGCCATGCGTCACCAGCGCGTGGCCGCCGTCCGGAGCGACCGAGACGCCGCCAAGCGGCGCGGACACTGCGCCGGAAAACTCCTGAATCACGCTATTGCTGGTCAGATCGATGACCTGGATACGGGGCGCCGTACCGTCGTTCAGTACGACCGCGCGTTTGCCGTTGCCGGCGACGGCGACCATGCGTGGCGTGCCGCCGGTGTTGATCGTGGTGACCAACTCGTAGCTCGCCGCCTGCTCGTTCAGGGCCTCGCAGAAATCCGCGCGCGGGTCGGGCCAGCCATCACGTATCCACAGTTTGAACGACTCGACCACGCTGCCCGCTTCGCAGGCTTGTTCGTTGCGGCAGTCGGTGACCAGAACCGGCGCGTAGTCGGCGAGGCATTCGTGATACCCCAGGCAGAGCGTGACCTCGTGCGCTTTGTCGCGCGCGCGTTCCTCCTGCGGTTTTCCGCATTCGCCGGGCACGTGCCACGGATCAATGCAATAGCGGCCCGGCACGATCACCTGGTGACCGACGTGATCGAACGCGACGCCTGCATTCACGCACAGCAGTTTGTCGTCAACCTCGACGCCGAGCCCGCACAGCACGCCGGTGCCGACCGCAAGTCGGTTAGTGGTCAACCGATGCTGCGCGCCATAGGCCTGCTCCATGTCGAACTGCAGCACGTCCATCATCTTGCTGAAGTAATAGTGATTACGCTTGGGCGCCTGCAGCTTGCCGGCTGCATTGGCGTGAGGGGCGTTGGATTCACAGCAACTCATGACGTGCTCCTATCCGAGGACTAATCCGCGACCGATCCGGGCGTGTTGCCCGACGGTGCCAGTGGGTGGCGGCGTGCCGCCTAAACGCGTGTCGTGGCCGAGATTGCTTTCAGACAAACGCAGCGGTTCGCCTTCGCCCGCAATCACGGCATCCAGGCCGATGCGCGCGGCCATGCCGATGCGCATTTCAGGTTCAATGAAACAAATCTCGCAGCCGACATGCGCCGGCTTTTCCGCTTCGACCACCTCACGCAGCCGCGCACGCAGATCGGCATCGTCGGCCTGACCCGCCGGCACCATGATGGTGATGCGATGGGCATGGTCGTCGAACAAGACGGAGCCCAGATCGGCGCGCGGCAACGGACGATCCGCGCCGACGATGCTGTGACCAACCACGATCCGCTCCGGTGCCTGGCATCCCCAAGCCGGATCCGTGTTTTTGAGGATTGTCGGATCCGGCACCGACATGCCGTCGGCGGAAGCCGGAGGCAGCGCGGTGTCGAAACCCAGTGCCGATTCGTTGCCGAGTTGCCAGATGCGGCGCAGCGCGTGCCATTCGACCAATCGCGGACGCAGGCCGGTATGCAGATGCACGAAGGCCAGCAGCCCCGCAACGGTGCCGCGCTTGCGCGCGTACTCGTGTGCGCGCGCCAGCACCTCGCGTTGCGCTTGCGCTGGGAGATCGTTGGGCACTTCAAAGGAAAGCCAATCGGCAAGCCAGGGCAGCGCCGCCATCGGGACGAAATCTGGCGCCGTCAGACGCGGTAAATCGGCGATGATCGTTTCGGCGCCGCCGATCTCGATGCGCGCCAATGCCAGCAACCGCATCAACACAGTGTCGGCGTCTTGCTCGGCGTAGACCGATGGCAGCCATTGCCGATAATCCTCGTCGGCGGTGGCTGCCTGAACCTGCTTCAGGGATGGTCCCTCTCCGTTCGGCCCGGCATACAAACGCGCGCGCAACCAGAGGAAGCGTCGCTGGCCGGGCCCAGGGGCTGTGCTACTGGCCAGCGTCGCCAGCAGGACATCGGTCGCTGGCGCGATCATCCATTCGTTCGCTGCGGGCGCTGGTGCTGCTGTATCGGAGAAGAAGACCGAGAGTTCCGCGCGTGCGCCCTGCGGGACGAAAACATCCAATGCCGCGCGTTCCCAATCGCTGCCCTCCCCTGCATCCAGCGGGCCGGCGAGCAATTCGCCCGAGGCAGCTACACCCGCGGCGGCGCAGGCTACGATCACCTGATCGTCCATGCCCGGCTTGATATAGAGCGCGCCATCGTCGCCGATCGCCAAGGCTGTCACCGGTCCGCGATAACCGGGTAAGCGGCCAAGCGAGACATCACCTTCGAAAGCAAAGATCGCACCGCTGTGCGCATCGGCGATGTACGCGCGCGCGCCGGCGACGGCCAATGCCCGTGGCTTCCATCCGGTTTCGGGCACCGGCAATAGCGGTCCTGCAGTGCCGTCGTCGGCAAAACGTCGCACGCTGTCACTGCCAGCATCGCTGACCCAGAGCACGTTCTCGTTACCGAGGGCAAGGAACGCGGGCAGTTGCAGCTGCGCAGACAACGCGTCGCCATATGCCGTATCGAGCATACCGTCGGCATGCAGACGTTCAATGCGCTTGCTGGCGTGATCGAGCACATAGAACCGGCCTTGCGCATCGAGGGCGACGCCGCGCGGATCGGTGAACGGACCCTGCAGGTCGCGCAACAAAACGAGCGTCTCAACGCGGTACGTCAGGATCCGGGCGTGGCCGCCATCCGCCACAGCGAATCCGTGCGATCCATAAGCCAGGCCGCGCGGGCCTGCGAAACCCAGGCCTTCTGCGCAATCGAAGACGACCGGCGCGACCACCGCCTTATAACAACAGAAGTCGTCGCGAAAGATCACGCGATCGTGCGCGGTGTCGGCGACGAACAATCCCAGGCAGGGCGCGGTGGCGAGTCCCGAGGCTTCGACCTCGTAGGGCGGCGGCAGGATCACCGGCGTGGGCGGTTGCGGCAAAGGCTGCAATGACAGCACGCCGTCGTCGTCGGCGACCAGCGCGGTCAGCGCCGCTTGCCAGGAGCGGCGGTCACGCAACAACGCATGGCGCGTCGGATACATCGCCTAGCTCACGTACAGGTTGTAGTGGAGCTGGCCGCCGCCGCTGGCCACGGCGAAGATGAGCGTGTGCGCTGTACCTGGACTCAGATCGACGCCGTCGATCTGGCGCAGATCGATCGGGCCGGTGCCGTTCTTGACCAGTTCATGGCTGCCGCCGCCGTTGCCGAGTTCCGCCCAACTGCCGGGATTGAGCGCTTCCAGTTGCGCCAGGACGTTCGTCGTGATGTCCATGCCGTCAAATGAAACAAGCAGCGTCTTGACGTACGTCCTCGCGATTTGCCCGGCGCCGTCGCGGGCTTGGGCATTGGTTACGCCGGCATTGTCGATGCCACCCGTGAATGTGTGCGTGTGCTTCCATTCATCCAGTTGTTCGTTAAGGCTCAACGAGGCCAGCTTATGGGTATGTTCGCCCTCGTCACTGATGATGTTCCATGTCCAGTCGCAGTCACCCCGGTTCTCGCGGTCAACGCCATCCTGGTCATTTCCATCGTTGAGCATCAATTGATGGGCGTGCTTGCCGCCGAGCAACGTTTCGGCCTCTCCTGTCAATGCATGGGTGTGTTTGAAGTTGCGGCTCACCTCCGACAACGTCCCATGTATCCCGTGCTTGTGTTGCCCCATCTCGGAGTAATACAGGCTCGAGAACTTAAATCCTTGCAGGTACAGCAGGGCGGTGTCGGGATAGCCACCTTCAATATGGAATCGCAGGACTTTCGGATTGTCCTTGTCGATATCCTTCTCGCCTTCCAGACTGACCGGGGTCGTGGTTGGCGGTTTCGACGCGGACGCATAGCGCCGCATGCCCGATTTGACGCCGATCACTACGCACTGCGCATCCATCTCCACCTGCGCCAGCAGGATTTTCCCCGACGACTCGGTGGGCCACGAGTCCTGGAACATCAATAGCGGCTCGCTGCGAATCCGCGACGGCGCGCCCCACGCATAGGCCTCCGCGCCGGTCGTGCCGCATTGGCCGCCGCCGGACTTGCAACCATGGCAACCGCAGCCGCCATTGCAGCTGTTTGTGTCCAGTGCCGACCGCGTGCAGCCGCAGGCATCCAGTCCGGTGTCATAGACGCCCTGCACGCGACAGCCATCGCTTTGCGGTGCTACTTTTTCCTCACGGTAGGCGATCACCAGGTAATTGCCGAAAGTGACGCCGTCTGCCCGCCTCGGCGTACCGCACGCCATCACCTTGCGCTCGTTGAGCAGAATGGTTTCGCGGCCCAGCCAATCCAACGCCAAACCGGGGCTCACGATAACGGCATGCTTGTCGATCGGATCGATCGTGACTTCCAGACCGGCGCCGATTCCTGCGGAATACAACGTGCGGTTGAGCCAGCGCCGTACGCGAATGTGGTAGGCCTGCTCGAGCCGGAAATCGATCGCCTCCAGGCGCTGGCTGTTGAAGTAGTTGAGCCTCTCGAGCGGATCCTCGGGGAGCAGAAGCTTAAGGGCACTCATGCGGATGACTCCTATCGATGAGGCGTAGCGGCGGTGCGCCGGCGATCACCAGGCGATGCGCGCCCGACGCCGGCAGGTTGTCCTTGCACAAAGGCACGTTGCCGCAGCGTGGTTCGTCGTCGCCCTCGCCTTGCAGGCCAAGACCGGTGACGCTGACCACGCCGGGCAAAGCGGCGAGCAAGGCCAGCACTTCGCTGCGATACACATCGCGCCCGACCGGCCAGCCTTCGCCCGCGGGGCCGCCGTGCAAGGGATTGAGATACGCGTCGAGCGCTGCGATCGCGATGTCGCGCAGGGCGTCGAGAACGGCGCCGCGTTCGGCGTGCAGCTTGGCGAATACGCGGACCGTGACGTAACCCGGTGCGATCACATGCAGCTCGGTGCCGGGGCTGCGGCGCCGCGCCAGATGACGATGCACGGCGGCACGCATGCCGTCGCTCGGCATCGGCCGCGGCCCCGGGCAATCCGGAATCACCACCACGCTGATGCTGCCGGCGGCAAGGAAACAGGGCAGCGCAGGAAAATAGTTGGCAAGCGCACGCGCGCGACCGACCGGCACGCCGGGCGTCTCCAGCGCGGCGCGCTCGAAGTCGGCCAGCGTCAACGCCGTCGATGCCTTGCTCGCGGTTTCGATCGCACGCGCAACCGCGGCCTTCAGCGATTCGGCTTCGGCCCCACCGGACGCGGCGAACGGCTGCTGCAATACCAGCGTCGGCGCGAGCAACGACCAATTCGGTAGCAGCATCTGGTTGTGCGCGGCGTCCAGCCAGATTTCGAGCGAACGCGCCTGCACGTTTCCGGGCGTGGATCCGCCAACCTGATAGTGCAGCTCGAGGGTCGACTGCGCCGCCGCGACCGCGCCACGGTGTCCATTGCCGAATTCGATCAAAGCGCGCTCGGGTTCGACCCGGTAATCGCGGTCGTGCGGACCGCTGAGATCCCATTCGCGCACTTCGCGCCAGTCGTTCTCGACATCCGCGCCAAGGGTGACCGTCAATCGCGTGCTGCTGGGGACCACCGGCGATTGCGGCAAGACATGGCGTTGTTGCGCATGCCCACGGCTGACGCCGAGCATAGCCATCGGCACATCGGCGGCATGCGCGGCCGGCACGGCGTTGACCGCGATCAGACTCAAGCGCGAGGCGCATTCAAAGCCGCCGTGCAGGATCCGGCAACGCACGTAATGCAGGCTTGGGTCGAGACCATCGGAAGCCGCGCCGCCCGGCACGTGATCCGCGGGCACGCCGAAACGAATCGGCCCGGTCAATGTCAGCGCGCGCGTTTCGTCGACGACGTCGGGCAGTGCTTTCCAGACGCCGTCGGCCGCGAAATATTCCCAGACCGTACGCACGTCGTAATGCAGCCACCACGGCGGGTTGTCGCGCAACGTGACCGGGCAGGTTTCGCTCCGTTCGCGCTCGGCATCCTCATATTCGGCGACCAGGCGCCTGCGGGTCCCGGCATCGGCTTCCGGCGTCGGTGTCCACGCCTGCAGACGCACGCTTGGCGATGCGAACGGTGCATCGAAGCCGAGCGTGCATGCAGTGTCCGATTTGGCGTCGGTGCCGAACGGCAGGAACGTCGCAGCACCGGCTTCGTTGAGCAGGGTGACATCGTCTCCGGCGCCGTTGATGACCGCGACGAGTTTGGCGGCAGTGAGATCCACCGCTTCGATCGTTTGGAAGACCGGTCCGTCGCCTGCCGCACGCAGCTGCAACCCGACGGGCAAGGACTGTTGCATCGCCGTGGCGATCGTCACAACCGCCTGAGCCACTTGCGCCGGCGCCGGCGTGATGCCCGCCAAGCGCAGGAATCCGCGCACCGCTTCGTCCGGCGTGCGATCCAACCGATAAAGATCCATCTCGCACAGCCAGGCCAACAGCTCGATCTGGGTGATGCCGGGATCGGAAATATTGTGATCGGTCCATGCGGGTGCCGCACGCGGCAGCAGGTTGCGGCTTTCTTCAACCAGTTGTTCGAAGTTGCGATCGTCGAGAATGGGCTTAGGCAGCGGCATGCTGCACCTCCGCCGGAAGTTCGAGTTTCAGTTCGTGGATACCTGCAGCGACCAGCGCGTCGTGCGGCAACGTGTGGGCATCGCCGATGCAGCCGCCATCCGCGCGCAGAGCCACGCGTGAGGCAACATCGATTCCCGGCGTCGATTCGATCAACGCGGCGATATCCGACAGATACACCGTAGCGCCGAATGCCCAACCCTCGCCCGCCGCGCCGCCAAGCGTTGGATGGAACCATGCATCGAGGCGACGGCGCAGGCTTGCTTCTACCCATGCGGCGCGTCCGGGATCAGCGACGATCAGTTGCGCCACCACGCCAATTTCGACATAACGTGGACGGATCACCCGCAATCTCGACGCCATCGTCGCCGGCGCTCTTGCGACCAGAAACTCGCGCACGCGGCGGCGTAATCCGGCACTGGGTAGCGGCAGACGTTGCGCGCCGCTCGGCACGATCGCCACGCTGACATGACCCGGTTGCGCATGGCCTTCGACACCGGTCAGCGCCAGGCAACGCGCGCGCGCTACGGCCGGAGAGGCTTCGCGTGCCAGCCATTCGTAATCGCTGACCGTCAATGTGCGACCGCGATGGCGCTGGCGTTGCGGAGCGCGCACGGCGGCTTCGGCCACTCGCTCCGAGTTCGCGCCGCCTTCGGCTGCTACCGGGTTGTCGACCGCCTGGACATAAGCGATGCCGGTGCGCATTTCGGTGATCGCATGCGCGGGGACGTTGCCGGTTTCGTCGACCGCGGTGATGAAAGACAACGCGACGAGGGCGCCGGCCGGTGGAATGCGCCCGTAACCGTCGCCGCCGAACAGCAAGCGGCCACGCGAGGGCTCGAGCGCATAGCTGCGTTCGTCCATCCCGGCCTGGAACAGATGCTCGCGCGGATTCCACCGCACCCACACCGCAACCGGTTCGTTGCTGACCGGATCGCGCTCGAAACGCAAATCGCTTTCGGGCAAACCCTCCACGGCACCGCGCCAACCCGGTCCGTGCCCCGCCCATTCGCGGACTTCGACGAGCTCACCGGCGAGTACAGGCAAGCGCCGTTCCGGAAGACTCATCACCTGATCGGGATTGCCGTCGGAGCGGCCGATCACTTCACGCAGCACCGATTCGCCCTGGCTGCCCCACACCGCGTTCATCCACAGCGCGCGTACCGCTGCGGCCTGCAGTCGTTCTCCAGGCTTGAGGCGCGCGCGAATCCGGTACAACGCGCCGCCCAAGCCGTCGATGGCTTCAGCATCGGGCACCCCGACGAACTGGATCATGCCGCTACGCCGGAGACCGCTGGTCTCGTCGGCGACGGTCAGTTCGCTCCAGCCTTCAGCGGTGCGGTATTCCCAGACGAACGGCGACACCGGCTGATCGCCTTCGTTGCTTTCCGCGACGTCCGCATACAGACCAATCAGACCGGGCGGCAACTTGCGATCAAATCCGAAATGGAACGCGGGCTCGCGTTCCTCGTTGGACAGGAAAGGCGTGAACGGTCGCCGCGTCCAACGCACATCATGGCTGTGATCGCGGAATACGAAGCCGTTGTAGGCGACGCAGTGGTCGAGCAATTTTGATGGCGTGAAATACGTGTAGCTGAGCGTGAGCCGGATGATCGCCGGCGGCTTCAAACTGCTGGCCACCGCATTGACAACAGGATTGCCGCTGGAATCGGTGCCGACTTGGAGTTGCAGCGGCTGGCCATAATCGCCGCCATCGATGCGGATGCGCAACCAATGGTTCTTGTCGCCGTTGACGGCGCATTCTGCCCAGTCTTCCGGGCATTTGAAGCTGATCACGCCGTCGTCCTGGAAACGATTGCTGGCATCATCGAGCTTGGTCGGCAGGCTGGTGGACAGCGGCTGCCAGCGCTCGCCGTTGTAGTACTCGTAACCCAGCGTCAATCCGTTGTTGCCCTCCTTGCCCTCTTGTTTCAAGACAATCGCGATTTCGACGTTCGCACCGCGGCGTTTGAAGGTTTCCTCACTGCCGATGAAGAACGTGGTGAACTTGGCCGGCTGCAAGCCGAACGGGAAGAACACGTTTTCGGTATCCAGCGGCGCGCTGTCGGTGTAGGCCGCTTCCGGTTTGAGGCCGGCCTTGGTGAAGCCGACCCGGGTACGTATGACATCGATCTGCGGGGGTGCGCCCAGCAACATTTCGTTGTCCGCGGACAACGGCGGCGTCGCATTTGCCAGTCGCAACCAGACATCCTCCTGTAGGCCAGGCAAGTGCAGGTCGAGACGAATCAGGCGATCCAGCACCGTCGCTACCGTTGCGCGTAGCTCGCCGTCAATGGTGACCGCATCTCCCTGCAGTAATGCTCCGGCGCGGTCCAATACCAGGCTGCCATCGGAACGTACCTCCAGCACGCGCGCAGCCGGTGGCCTAGCGCCGACACGCGCCCGGATCCAGTAACTCTCGCGCCCCATGACCTTGCCGCGCTTGCCGTCGGGTCCGCAGTTCTTGCGCAAGCGAATACGGCCGTCGCGCGTGAGCCGCGCGGTCGAGTCTTCCTCGACGCTCAACGCAAGCCATCCATCCTTGCTCAGGTATTCCCATTCCAGCGCCATGCGGCGATCGGCGTATTCGGCGCCGGCCATGTCGAAGCTCAGCGAAATCTCCGCCATGCCCGCCAGCGCGTAGAACTCGTCGTGGCCCAGGTAGAGCTCATGCGGCGAGGTCTGCAGCCCATCGAAAGCAACGAAGCCTTGCGTGATTCTGGCCGCATGATCGACATAGGCATCGATCCGGGGATCGCTGCTGTACAACGCCGCCAGTTTCGCGCGGGTGAGCATGACAGTGCGCGTCGTGAAATAACGCGGCGCGTCTGGCGTGCGCGTAGTCGCACCGCTGTCAGCTTCGAGCGATGCCGGCGGCGGCGGCAACTGCGCCGCGACCTGGCTGCGTGCGGGCAGTACGACATCCTGGGGCGCGGTTTCCAGCAGGGTGAATACCAAAGGCACGCGCGCCGGTTGGCCAGGCAGCAGCGTATGGCCGAGGGTTTCGAGGAAGGCCAGCTTCGCGCGCCCGGGTGCGCGATTGAGCGCATCGCCCAACACATGACGCAGATACGCCAGCGTCGACAGAAAGCCCTGCCCTGCATCGATGCTCTCCGGATCCACCCATTCCGGCAAATATCCGGGCGCGCGCGCTCGCAAGGCGGTCAGAACAGCCTCGCGCGTGCGTGGATCGAGCAGCGGTGCGCGTGCTGTCATCGTGCGTTGCCCTCGCGGCCTTCGCGAAGATAAAAGGGATAGACCAGGTTGTAGAAGGTATTGGTGCGACGCACGCGATAACCGACTTCGATATCCATCCGCGCCTGCGGCTGCCACGCTTCCACTTTCACCGTGACGCTGTCGATACGCGGTTCCCACAGGATCAGCGCTTGCTCCACCTGGTGCCGCGCCAGCGACATGGTCGTGGTGTTGAGCGGGTGGAATACAAGGGCGCGCAGGTTGGCGCCGAAATCGGAACGCATCACGCGTTCGTGATGATTTGTTTGCAGGATGATCAAGATGGCTTGGCGCACGTCTTCTTCGTATTCGACCAACGCTACGCGCTGTGCCGAATCCAGCGCGACAGGAAACGACCAGCCGCGGCCCAGGAATGCTTTGGCGTAGGCGTCGTTCATGGGCCGATACTCACTGTGAGCGCAGACGAGCTGATCAACGCACTGCAACTGCAAGGATCGCCGATGCGCGCGGCCGGCATTCCGGACAGGAAAACCGTCACGCTGCCGGATTCGATCTTGTTCGGTGGATGCGGGCCGGCGGGCGGAGGGAATGCGCACACATGCATGTCGCCGACACGCGCCGCCATCATTTTTTCGATGAACACCCGCGCAGGCACGCTTGGGCCCGGCGCGATTGCGCCGGGGTGGCTGGTGAGATCGGCAATACGAGCTGCGAGTGGCATGGCTGGATTTCCTGGACTGGCTTCAGTTGAGATCGATGCGCGCGGCTTTGACCGAACACGACGCGCCGCCGTTGAGTGACAAGCTGGCTTTGCTTTTCACTGAAACATCGACAGTTTTCATCCCGCCGATCGAGATCGACGGCGCATCCAGCGTGATCGACTTGAGTGCGCTGATCGTCAGGTCGCCGGTTTTCGACAACGAGATCGAGACCGTGCCGCCGATGGTGGAAATATCGATGCCGGTCGGCGACAAGGTCACGCTGTCGAACGAACTGCTGCTGATGCCGAGCGTGCCTTTTTCGTCGAAGCTGATCTCGTGCCCCGTCGGCGTGCGGATCGAACGCTTGGTGATCGGCGCATCCGGCAGCAACTCATGCGGACGGTCAAGCGTGCTCCACAGGCTGCCGATCACGTAGGGCTCCCGCACGTCGCCTTGGCAGAAGGCGACCAGTACTTCATCGCCCATTTGCGGAATGAAATACATGCCGCGCGCCATGCCCGCCATCGGCACCGACACCCGCGCCCACGGCAAGAATCCGGGCAGCCATGGAATCTGCAGCTGCACGCGGCCTTCGCCATAGCTGTCCGTGTTGCTGACCACCAGTGCCGGGAATACACCGGTGATGCGCCGGTCGTCCGGTTCCGGCGCATCGACACCAATGGAACCCATCTCGAACATCACGCCTGCCATCGATTTCTCCTGTTCCGATACTCAAGCCGCGAACGGCACTTTCACGCGCACTGCGCCCTGCTCCGACGCCGGGATCGAGCCGAACCAGATTTCCTTGCGCGTTTCAAACTGGGTGCGATAACCGGAACCGTCGAGCGTTTGCGTGGCGCCGGTGATGCGATACAAACCGCCGAACTGTTCGCCCACGCCTTCAACACGCAGCACGCGTCCCGCCTGGATGCGCGGGTCGCCGACGGTGCTACCGGTGGCGGTCAGTCGTTTGTTGAGGCGCGGGATGATTTCCGCCAGGATCTTGCGCGGTGCCGACGCCGCGGTCAGCGGTTCCTGCACCAGGTGATACGAGCCTGCCGGACCCAGCGGCACGACGCCCGGATAAACCGACAACGTCAGCGCCATCCGGTCCCAATCCCAGCCCAGGGTTACCACGAACACCATCTTGATCTGCGGCACCCAGACATAACCGCTGACGGAAAACACCTGGCCGACAGTGCTGATGCGCGGCTGGAATTCCAGCAGTGATCGCCCATACGCCAGGGTCACATCGGGTTGCAGATGATCCAGCGGCGAGGTGAAACGCAACAGGTGCCCGCCGAGTTCGCCGCCGTGGTCAACCAGCATGTCCCAGCCGTTTTCCGCAGCGATCTTGGCGAGGAAGTCGTAATCGCTTTCGTTGACCTGCTTGCGGATGAATTTCTGCGCGCTGCCCGGGTCGGTGATGGAGACCACTGCATCGACACCGCCCAACAGCACAGCGATGGCAGCGCCGACCGGATCGATCACCGGGATCATGCCGTTTTCGGCGGTGACCGCCATCGCGGTGATCGGATCGGGCACCCCGAAATTACCGACGGTCGGAATCGGAATCGCGAACCATCGCACCTTGGTGCCCTGACTCAAGCGGTGCCGCTTGTCTTGCGCTACGACCGTAAACGTGGGTGCGCTTCCGCCGGGAAAACTGGCTTCCAAGGCCACGATCTCGCCGACGAATACTTGCGTCAGCGGCTCATCGGCATAACCGAGCTCCAGCTTCAGCGCACGGTCGACCTTCAGCAGTCCATTATCCAGCCAGCGCAGCCCTTCGTTGGCCAAAGCGATTTCGACGCGATCCGCGCCCTCCATGCCGCTGGCCTGGGTGACACTGGTAATTGCCGCGCGCAGGCTAGCGGGCACAGGCTCGCCATCGATCCACAGACGGAACTCGGGCACGAAACGCAGGCTCATGGCGCAGCTCCGTGCAGACGACCAGAATCGGGATCGCGATACGGTAGTTGCGGCACGCGCAGCGCAAGACCGACCGGCACCGCGCGTGGATTCTCGATACGGTTCGCCAGTGCCAACGGCCGCCACAGTCGCGCGTCGCCATACAGGCGGCCGGCAATTCCAGATAATGTTTCGCCCTCGCCCACCACATAGCGCTTGGTGTAATCGGCGGTTTCGCGCTTGATCTCCTTGGCTTCGAGCTCGATGTTGCGGAATTCGTTGAACGTCACCGACAGGCGTGCGCGCACCGGCTTGCCGTCGGGCAGGAACATCACGAATTTCTGGCTGACCTTGGCCAGCACGCAGGTGAAGCTGAGCGATGCCCAGGTGAACAGCAACACCGGTGGCGCATGCGTGGACGGCATGATGTTCATCAGGTCGGTGATGCGACGCGCGAGTTCGCGCACATCCTGGCCGCGCTGGTTAAGCACCTTGCCGTTGGCGCTGTGTCCTTCGTAGGTATCGAGGAACAATTCCATGTCGAGCGTCTGCAGGTTGCCGTTGACGAACTGCAGCAATGGCGCGCTCAAGCCAGGAATCGCGGATTGAGCGTAGTTGATGTCCTTGGCGAGCGTGTAGTCCTCTGGATTGAACAGCACGGCTACGCTGTCGCCGGATATCGTATTGGTGATCAGGGCTTTTTCGAGCGACATGGCTCAGGCCCTCCCATAACGTTCGCGTTGCGCGACCAGGCGGCGATCGATGGCATGGACGACGCGGTCGGCCAGATGTTCGATATTGATTTGCGGCGCATTCGACGACGACACGGATTGATTCGCGTGTGCGTCCTGCGACGCACGCGTCGGCGGCGCGGCGGATTGTGGCGGGTCGGCCATGCTTCCCACCCTCGCCTTGGCCGCCGTGCTCGAGTCTGGCTTGCGGAACACGCGCTGCACGCGTCCTTCCGGCACCGGCGTCGTTGCGAAGCGCGATTCGACGGCAGCGGGCGCGTTGGGCTCATGGCGCAACGTCATCGGTATCGCGTGCTCGATGGTTCTGAGCGTGTCGGTACGCTCGCTGCGATTCAGCACACGCTCGATCAGCGTGCTCATGAATCGCGGGCCATCAGCGGGCACGTCACGTTCGCGCGTCGGCGCCGATGTGATCGGTGGTGCCGCTGTCGCAATCGCATGGTCACCCGCCGCCAGTCGCAGCGTCACACGGGGCGCATAAGCCAGGTGCCAATGCTGATGTAACGCATGCAAG
The DNA here is from genome assembly GCA_026786005.1 of Lysobacter sp. Taxonomy (GTDB): domain Bacteria; phylum Pseudomonadota; class Gammaproteobacteria; order Xanthomonadales; family Xanthomonadaceae; genus JALYOU01. The sequence goes on from JAJAYW010000036.1 coordinate 14,353, forward strand.
GCGGTCAGCATGTTCGGCATTGCAAAAACCCGCTCCGGTCGCGACGCACCCATGCGCATCCACTGATGTCGTTGCAGCAGATCGCGGACGAAGATCGACGCTCGCCAACCTGCCGTTCCATGCCGACGTGGTCGCGCCGCCATGCGCGCGCCGACGATCGTGTTCATCCGCCCATGCAGCACATGGACGATTGCAAGCGCAAGGCGTCCGCCGCTCGATGCAAGCGGAGCGATGGTCTGCGGTTTTGGAACTGCATGCGACATTGCATCAAACCTCATTGATCGCGCGATTGATGTTGGAGATCTCATGCACCCAACGCCGACGATCGGCGTGCTCTAGCGTCATGACCGATTCGTGAGCCCAGTGAAAGTGATACGCCACAAACGCTACCTCCCCGTGGAGCTCGTCCGGGGGGTAGCTCAAGACCCCCCCGGCGTCACGGCCTCCGTGTCGAACACGTGCTGGCATTGCGGGCAGGTCGCCTGCGATTGCACGCCATCGAGCCGATTGACCTCGTTGTAGAGGTTCTGCAGGAAGGTCAGGTCGGTGGCGTACAAGGCCTCGATGGCCTTGGGCGTGATCGGGTCGAGATTGCCCAGGCGCGTGATCACACGCGACAGCAATATCAGCACCAGATAGGCCTGATTCCTGATCACGCGAGGATCGCGCAGCGGCAGGATCTCGTCGGCTGCGGTGGCGCGACGCATCACGCCGTCGCGATGCAGCGTGCCTTCATCGTCGAGGAACCCACAAGGCAATGTGAATTCGAATTCGGTACGGAATACCGCCATGTCCATGATCGTCTCCTGTTATCTGGTCTTGTCTGTGGGGGCCGGCGTGGACATCACGCGGGCTTCAACCCTTCATGCGCCAGTTCCAGCGTCATGATGGCGAGGTCGCTGTTTTCGGCGTTGAAGCTTGGCCAGGTCAATTTCGCCGGCCATGCGTCGATGAAATTCCAGCGCTTCCTTTCCTGGCCCTGCCGATCGAGCAACACGATCGAACCGCCGTAACGCTTGGCGGCCGGGTCGCCGCTGACCCATTGCTGGTACCAGGTCTCGAGTTGCTCGACGTCGTCGACCACGCCCCATTTGAGGACGATGTTCGAGTACTTGACCATGCCCGGAATCTTGTGCGTGGTGATGTTCCAACCACCTTCGCGATGCTCTTCGACCTCGATGCTGGAATCGAAGCCGCTCGCTTCCTGGAATTCCATGCGTGCGATATCGCCGATCTGGACCCAGAAGTTGTAACTGCCGAAAGGATCTTTGCGCTCTGCCATGGCGGTTCTCCCTAGCCTTCGCTGACGTCGGTGCCACCCGGCCAGATGCCGATGCGCACGATGATGAATTCCGCGGGATACGTGGGACGCAGCCCGATCTCGATGTACAAACGCCCGAGTTGCTGCTCGGAAAACGGATTGAGTTCCTCGTCGATGCGCACGTAATACGCGTCCTCCGCGGTCTTGCCGAACAACGCGCCATCGCGCCACTGGCGATCCAGGAAATCGGAGATGGTGCGCCGCAGCTTCTGCCACAACTGAAGGTTGTTGGGCTCGAAGATCGACCACCGGATGCCTTCCTGGATCGACTCCTCCAGGTAATTGAACAAGCGCCGCGTACTGACGTGCAGCCAGTTGAGGTTGGTGGCGGTGGTGCGCGCGCCCATCAGCACGGGCCGGCCGATGCCGGACTGCTCGATCACGTTGATCGATTCGAGATTGAGCAAACCGTGATCGGTCTTGTTCATGCGGCGCTCGACGCCGACCGCGCCGTTGACGATCTCGTTGGCAGGTGCTTTGTGCACGCCCTTGCTGGCGTCGGAGCGCGCGATGATGCCGCAGACATGCCCCGACGGCGGCGTGAGGATCGGCTCGCCGCTGCCTTTCGGCGTCACCCGCAGCCACGGGTAGTACAAGGCTGCGTAACCGCGTTCGCTGGCCAACTGGGTGCGTTGCTGTTCGACGTCGGTGTGCTGGTCGTCGTTGAAATCGTAGTTCGCATCGACCACCGCGAAACGGTCCATCAGTTGCTCGCAATGCGTCACGAGTGCCTGTTGCACCGGCGCCGTGCGACGGTCGGGAATCGCGATCAAAGTCGCTTCATCGATCGCGCGCAGTGTCTCCAGGGCCTGGATGAACTCGGCATCAGCCGCCGCGGATGTCGGATCAGCCAGCACCGTCAGGTCTTCGGCAGTGCCCCCGGCGAGCGCCAGCAATGCCGTGGTCGCCAGGGTGTTTTCCGGCAGCGGCGTCGGCGGTGGCGGTTCGATCCGCTGCACTTCGACCAGCCCCCCCGGCGCTTCGTTGATGACGCGCACGTAATAACGCGGGTGCGCCGGATCGACTGCGAGGTTGTCGTAATGCGTCGGTCCGCCGAGTTGAACGGTGATGCGGAACTCTTCGGAGCGGATCGGCGTTGCGCCTGCGCCGGGATCCAGGCTGAATCCGTTGCCAAGCGGCGAGCGCAGCGTCACCCGATAGCTGGTTTCCGTGGTGCCGGGAACGATCGGATCGCTCATGAACTCGGTCTGCACCGAATCGACCACGCCGCCGATGTTGACGCCGCCGGGATCGAAATTGAGCAAGGTGCCGGTGACCAGTGCATCGGGCGCGAGCGCCACGCTGGAGACCAGGCGAACGACCCTGCTGCTGTTCTGGGTATCCGCCAGGCGCACCGCGTCGCCCACGGCATAGGCGTTGATGAACTCTTTGTCGATACGCATTACGTTGCCGCTGATGCGCACGATGCGTCGCCGTTCGCCCAACCCCGCGACAGTGATCTCGTCCCCCGCGCGGAAACGCCAGGCTTGACTGGGTTGCAACTCGATATCGCGAAGGGTCTGTAGCAACAGTACGCCCGCGGGTCGGTACAGCGAAGTGTTCGCCGCATCGAGGCGATGCTGCTCGGACACGCCCACGCTGATACCGCTTATGCCGGGCTGACGTGCGCGCACGATGACCGCTGGCAGTCCGGCGCGATTGTCGAAGCTGGCTTCGTCGTAATCTCCGTCGCTGGCACGCACGATGTAGCAGATGTTGCCGCCGTTCTCGAAGAACCCGCGTGCGGCGTACCAGAGATAGAAACCCGGCACCGGTTCTTCGCCAAAGACCCGCTGGAACTGTTCCCAGCTGGTCACGCGCGTCGGCCGGTCCAGCGGTCCACGCAAGGCGACTCCGACCAGCGCGGCGATGTTGGTCGCGACACCCTGGATCGGCGCACCAGGCGTAAATTCGTCGATATACACACCCGGGTAGGACACTTGCACGGCCATAGCGGCACTCCTCTCAGAAAATCAGTTCGTATTCACCGGTAGGCGAAGGCACGCGAATCTCGCGCGTGATTTCGGCCAGGTTCTCGGTCCATGCGCGCAATCGGTAATCGCCCTCCGCCAGATGCGCGAAGGCGAAACGTCCGGCTGCGTTGCTGCGTGTGTCCTGCAAGCGGATGCCTGCGATCGTTTCGATCAGCACCCACGCGCCTGCCAGCAGCGCCGGGCTGCTGGGGGAATTCGGAGGCGTGCTGTCCAGGGTGCGGCCGCCGATTTCGATCCAGACTTCGCCGGCACCGGCCACGCCATGCACGCGGTATTCGCTGATGCGCGTCGTCACCAATGCCCCGACCTGTTGCGATGGAGAAACCACGGGAACGGTCAGCACCAGATAGACCATGGGCTTCATGCGATGGTTGTTGCCCATCGTTCCCCAGAATTCGGCTGACTTCGGATAGCCCTCGGGCGGCAGCAGCGTGGTCGGCAGTTCGGCATCGGCGATCGCTGTGGGAAAGGTCGCCGGCAAGGGATTGGGCGCGTAGATCTCTCGCGGCATCAGCGGCTCGGCGTCGTTGAGCGCGGCGATGACTTTGTAGAGCAGCGCATGCTCGTCGACGCTCGGCTCCACCTCCGGGATCACGGCGCCCGGGCTCCATGCACTGATCAGGTAATGGCAATCGACGCGGCGCGACGCGGGAACCTCGCGCATCTGGCCTTCCGCATCCACCGAAGGCTCGCGCCAGCGTTCGTTGCTGCGCAGCTTGCGGTTCTCTCGCAGGTCCACCAGATAGACGTTCAGTGCATTGGCGGGATTTCCGCCAACCGCCAACGTGCTGACATACGTGCGCCAATCATCGTCCGGCGGCTGAAAACGCACCTGCGCCTCGTCGCTGATCTCGTCGATGCGATCGATCAGCAGTTGGCGCAGCAGGTTGTCGACGTGGTCGAGCACGGTCAGTCCTTCTTCCCATCGATGATCCGGATCACCTCAGACCAATGCGCCGCCATCGCCGGACCCGCACCGCCATCACTGCTGATGCCCGCTTCGGCACGCCGCGCGCTCGCGTAGGCGCGGAACGAGTCCAGCGATACATGCTTGGCTCTCGCCGCGGCGACCAGGTCTTCCAGCGGACCGTCTATCAGCGCTTCCATCCTTGCCCAGTAGGCCGACGCGTGAGGTCCCGCGCCACCATCGGAGGACATGCCCGCCAGTTCGCGCTGCTCGGTCGCGTAGTCGCGCAGGCGATCCAACGCGCCAATGCCTTGCAGGGCGCCTACGA
>JAJAYW010000037.1 GCA_026786005.1 Lysobacter sp.
CCGCGCTAGCGCGTGGGGGCGCTGTTCCAGGTGGTTGCGCACGCGCCAAAAACAAACATTATCTATCGCGCGGTGCTGAGGGCGCTCTAACACCCTGGGGTGCCGCCGGTGATCGAGCGCGTCTCGCAACGCCGTCTCGAGTACCTGGCCGCCTCGTTCCGTCAGGCCGGCTTGAGAAGCACCGAAGCCCAACACCGCGCGCGCCTGGCGTACGCGGCGTACGTCGGTTTCCTGCAACTGAGCCTGCAGCTGCAGCAACCGCGCCTGCAGCACGACGAATACGAAGCCTACGTCGAGCACGTCATGGCGACGCTGATTCCACCCAGTACGACTCCCACAGCCAAGACGGTATGAGGTCCGAGTGATGAATGCCTTTCCAAAAGACCATCAAGCGCCAACGACACTGGACGCGCTCAACGCCTGGGTTGCAGAGGTTGCGCGGCTGACGCAGCCCGCGCGCATCCAGTGGTGCGACGGCAGCGACAGCGAGTACGCGGAGTTGATTGCGGAGATGCAGGCCGATGGCACCTTGTTGCCGCTCAATGCCGACACACATCCCGGCAGCTGGTTGCATCGCTCCGATCCGGAGGATGTCGCCCGCGTTGAACATCTCACCTTCGTCTGCACGTCCGACCGGGACGACGCCGGCCCCAACAATCACTGGATGTCGCCTGCAGACGCGCACGCCAAGATGGATGAATTGTTTGCGGGCTGCATGCGCGGCCGCACGCTGTACGTGGTGCCCTATTGCATGGGACCGATCGATTCGCCGCTGGCACGCTGCGGCGTCGAGATCACCGACTCGGCGTATGTCGTCGCCAACATGCGGATCATGACGCGCATGGGCGCCGCGGCGCTGGCGCGGATCGAGCGCGAGGGCCGGCTTCATGACAGCGGGCTCCATAACAGCGTGTTCGTGCGTGGCCTGCATTCGATCGGAGAACTCGACCCCGATCGCCGTTTCATCATGCATTTCCCCGAGGAACTCGCGATCAAGTCGTACGGTTCTGGCTACGGCGGCAACGCCTTGCTCGGAAAGAAATGCCACGCGTTGCGCATCGCTTCGCACCAGGCACGCAAAGAGGGTTGGCTGGCCGAGCACATGCTGATCGTCGGCATCGAGAACCCGCAAGGTGAAATCCACTACATCGCCGCGGCGTTCCCTTCCGCGTGCGGCAAGACCAACCTGGCGATGCTGATTCCGCCGCAGAGCTATCGTGAAAAAGGCTGGAAAGTGTGGACCGTGGGCGATGACATCTGCTGGATGCGACCAGGCGCGGACGGCCGCCTGTATGCGATCAATCCGGAAGCGGGTTTCTTCGGCGTTGCGCCCGGTACTTCCGCACAGTCAAATCCGAATGCGCTGGAATCGGTCCAGAGCAACACCATCTTCACCAATGTCGGCGTGACCGACGACAACCAGCCTTGGTGGGAAGGACTCGACGACCGCGTACCGGCGAAGGATTGGCAGGGACGCGATTACGACAAGGCCAACGGACCGGCCGCGCATCCGAATTCACGCTTCACGGTCAGCGCCAGGCAATGCCCGTCCTATTCGTCGCACGCCGAAGATCCGCAGGGTGTGCCGATCAGTGCAATCGTTTTCGGAGGCCGGCGCGCATCACTGGTGCCACTGGTGTTCGAAGCGCGCGACTGGACCCATGGCGTGCTCATCGGTGCATCGATGGGTTCGGAAACCACCGCTGCCGCCACCGGCGCAGTTGGCGTCATGCGTCGCGACCCGATGGCGATGAAACCGTTTTGCGGCTACAACTTCGCCGATTATTTCGCACACTGGCTGTCATTTGACAAACCCGGCGCCAACCTGCCGAAGGTCTTCCACGTCAACTGGTTCCGCAAGGGCGACGATGGCAAGTTCCTGTGGCCCGGCTTCGGCGACAACATGCGCGTGATCGAGTGGATGGTCGGGCGCGTCAAGGGCGAGGTGGGTGCGGTCGATACGTTGATCGGTGCGCTGCCGCAGGCCGAGCACGTCAACCTCGACGGGGTAGAACTCTCGCCCGAAGCCCGGGACAAGCTGTTCGGCTTCGATCCTGACGGTTGGCGCGGGGAGTTCGAGGACATCGGGACATTTCTGTCCGGGTTCGGACCACGCATGCCCCGCGCCCTGCTGGAGGAGCATCAATCCAAGGCCGCCGCGGCTTGACGTTATTCGGAAAAGTTCCGTTTGGTAAATGCTGCGATGCAGCAAGCAAGATCTCGAGGATTGCCTTGCTGCCCAGCTGCAGGTCAAGCGAAACAAAGACTTGCATCGGTCTGGGGTTTCGCTCGCGCCCTTTTGGCTGAACGCATCAATCATCAATATAAATTTGACCTGAGGGGCTTGTTAAAGAATCGTTCGCTGGTCTATAGTCGCCGGGTCGAGCCGCCTTTCGGCTGTGACTTACCTTTATTTCATTAGCTCAACTGTCCCAATGGGGGTTACATCAATGGCTTCTAAGTCACTTGCCAAAGGCCTAAAGCGCAGCGCGCTCACAGTCGCACTCGGCTTCTGCTTCATCGGCGGCGTGCAGGCGCAGTCCAACACCGCTGGTGCGGTGACAGGCCAGGCTATTTCTGGCGATACCATTACAATCGAAAGTGCGCAGACCGGCTTCTCTCGCACCATTACTGTGACTGGTGACGGTAACTACCGTATCTCCGGATTGCCCATTGGCCAATACACGGTCACGCGCAAGGGTGCAGACGGTTCCACCAGTACGCGTAATGCAACTGTCAACGTCGGTTCTTCATCGAACGTCGACTTCGTAAGCACATCGGGTGGCAGCACACAGACCCTTGAGACCGTCACCGTTATCGGTACAGGCGCAATCAATCCGATCGACGTGTCTTCGGTTGAGTCCACCACCATCCTGACAGCGGAACAGGTTGAAAAGATTCCGGTAGCCCGTAACGTCACCAGCGTCGCGCTTCTGGCTCCCGGCACGGTCCGCGGTGCTTCTGCCGTAGGCTTCGGCAACCTGCCGTCCTTTGGTGGTTCGTCGGTTGCCGAGAACCAGTATTACGTCAACGGTTTCAACATCACCAACACCTTCAAGAACCTCAATTTCGCACAGATCCCCTTCGAGGCGATCGCGGAAACCCAGGTCAAGACCGGCGGTTACGGTGCCGAGTTTGGTCGTTCGACAGGTGGCGTGATCAACCTGATCACCAAGCGCGGTACGAACGACTTCACGGCTGGCGGCAATATCTTCTGGTCCCCGGAGTCCCTCTCCGAGCCGAGCTCGGACCTCTTCTACAATGATGGTCGCCAGGTATCCGATAATTCCAAGGATCTCGGTTGGGAAGCAACCGCCTCCGTTTGGGCCGGTGGTGCGCTGATCAAGGATCGTCTGTTTGGGTACGGCCTGGTGCAGTACGGCCGCTCTGAGGACGATAGCTATCCCGGTTCGCTCAACGGCCGCACGGGCCTTTCCAACACAAGTACAAGCAGCAAGCGGCCACAGTATCTGGCCAAGATCGACTGGAACATCACGGACGACCACAGCCTCGCGCTGACTGCGTTCTCGGACAAGCGCGAATTCGAGGATGATTACTACAGGACAACATTTGGTACCACGGCTGCACCGAATGTCACGCCCAATCGAGGCGCGTTCCAGGGTACTGACTTCAATGAATCGGGCGGCGATAGCTACTCGTTGAAATACACCGGCTATTTAACCGACACCCTGACGTTGTCCGCACTCTATGGCCATGGCGAATTCAGTCGTAGCAATTACGGAATCTCGGCCAGCGGTGTTCGGCAGGAATACAACGGTAACCTGACCGGTCCGGTGTCCGGCTGCCCCATCATTCGCGATGCTCGTCGGGGTGTCAGCACTGGTGTAAGGCCCGCGATTATTGGATGCGAGTTCTTGACCACAATCGGCCGCAAGGACGCATTGGACGAGCGTGACCAGTTCCGCGTTGATCTGGAATGGCAGCTCGGAGATCACCTGCTGCGTGCCGGTTACGACGCGGACGACTTCAAGTCGGTCGACGGTATCGCCTACTCGGGTGGTGCCTTTTATCAGTACCAGACCACCGGCCCAGTTGCGACACCGGTGGAGCGCGTGCGTTATCGCAGCTTCCGTAGCGGTGCCGACGTTGGCGTAGAGCAGCAGGCCTTCTACATTGAAGACAGCTGGTCGATCACCGACAACTTCATTGCCTACCTCGGCGGGCGCTGGGACAACTTCGAGAATACCAACGGCGAAGGCGAGACCTACATCGAGATCAAGAACCAATTCGCACCGCGTTTGGGTTTCTCATGGGACGTCAAGGGTGATTCAACCTTCAAGGTCTTTGGTAATGCCGGTCGCTATGCTCTGCCGTTGACGGCTGGTGTCGCCACGCGTGCCGCAAGCGCTTCGCTGTTCGAGGAGATTTATTACAGCTATACCGGCGTTGATCCGACTACCGGAACCCCGACCGGTTTGACCCGTATCGTCAATCCTTCAACGGGCAGCTTGGCAACCCGCTTCCTTAATGGTGAAGACGGACGGCCGAAGTATGCCGCAGGCTATGCATCCGAGAACCTTGAACCGATGTACCAGGACGAGTACATCCTGGGCATGCAGATGCAGCTCAATGACAACTTCTCGTTGGGTGTTCGCGGCATCAAGCGCGATCTCAAGCAGGCGATCGACGACTGGTGCGACTACGCTGGCCTTGCTGACTACCTGAGCACCATTGGCAAGACCTTCAGCCCGGGTCCGAAGTTCAATTACTGCATGTTGTTCAACCCTGGTAGCGACCTGGTGATCAACGGCGACGTTGATGGTGACGGCGTGCTGGACAACATCACGTTGCCCGCCCATCTGGCGTCGGTCCCGGCCAAGCGCAAATACACCGCCCTTGAATTCTTTGCGCAGGGCAGCTGGGACAAGTTCTTCTTCCAGGGCTCCTACACCTATGCCAAGGCAAAGGGCAATACAGAAGGCGGCGTGCGTTCGGACAATGGACAAACCGATACCGGCACCACGTCAGACTTCGATTATGTGGCTGCAGAAATTGGCTCGTTCGGTTACGGCCCCAACGATCGCCGCCATTCATTGAAGCTGTTCGGCAACTATGAACTGACGGACGAGTGGGCAGTGGGTGCAAACTTGCTGGTGCAGTCTGGTCGTCCCATCAGCTGCATCGGTGTCTATCAAGGACTGGATGTGAGCCATTACGGCAATATCCACTTCTCCTGCGATCCTGGAACCCCGGATGCCATAGGCAACAACGGCAGCACCGTGATAGGACGCGGTACCGTCGGCAGGACGCCATGGACAAACACCTTGGACTTGAACGTCGCCTACACTCCTGCCTTTGCCAAAGGCCTGCAGTTCAAGATGGACGTCTTCAACGTGCTGGATTCGGGCAAGGCCATTTCAGTCGATGAAATCGGCGAAAACGGGGCCGGTGACCCGGGGCCGGTGCAGGTAAGTTACCGCACGCCGACGGCATTCCAGCCACCCCGTTCTGTCCGTTTCATGGTTCAGTACGATTTCTGATTGATCTGGTGGTTGCATTGAAAACGGCTGCCAACTGGCAGCCGTTTTTTTTTGGATTCCATTGACGGAAGCGGAGGTTGGTCGGCAAGACCAACTCAATTATGCTGACTGTGTTGATTCCAGTTGAACGCCCATGAAGCTTGAAGCCCCGTTTCTCCAACTCCCCTTGTTCTTCGATGCGCCCGCGCTCGCCGCCGAAGTCAATCAATTGGGCGAGGCGTGCTGGCGACCTCATCCCCAAGGATATCCGGGCAACTCGATGCTGCCGCTGATCGCTGTCAATGGCGAACCGTCGGATGAATCATTCGCCGGTAAAATGGAGCCCACGCCTGAGCTGCTGCGTTGTTCCTACTTGATGCAAGTCCTGCACAGCCTGGGAGCAACGCTCGGCCGCACACGCCTGATGCGATTGGCGGGTCAGGCAGAAGTCACCCGGCACATGGACCAGGGCTACTACTGGGTTGACCGGGTTCGAGTTCATGTCCCGATCGTCACTCAGCCCACGGTGCGCTTCGAGTGCGGACACCAGACCATCAACATGGCCGCAGGGGAGTGTTGGATTTTCGATACCTGGCGTCAACATCGGGTCGTGAATGACGCTACCCAGTCCCGCATCCATTTGGTCGCCGACACGGTGGGCGGGGACCAGTTCTGGCGGTCGGTCGCCAAGGGCAGGGCGATTCAATCGGGCCCGCCCGCGCAACCGACCGTGAGGCCGGACGTGGCAGTGCGGCCGGCGCTGATTTATGAGGCGGTCAACGTCCCGAAGGTCATGAGCCCATGGGAGATGAAGGCCCACTTTGCTCTCCTGCTGGGCGATGCACTCCCACATGCACGACTTGCCGAGGTACGTCAGATCTGCGGCCACTTCGTGCGTGCATGGCTTGGAGTCTGGGCCCGATCTGGCGACGATGTGGCGGCTCTGGGTGATTACAAGGCGCTACTGGACAAGTTTGTCGCCGAAGTAAGGCAGCCCAGCGAAACCATCCTCCTGCAAAACGAGATCCTGTGGTTCAGGGCAATGGGAAGCATTATTGCGAAAGGAGCACTTTCCAGTTCCTATGGTCATGGTTGAGTTGGGAAAGTGCGGTGCGCCGGCGTGGATGTTGACCACGACCCTGGCGTTGGAAGCTGCGCGGGATGCGTGGCCATGACTGTGCCGCGAGACACGGAAAAACTCTGGAAGGATTTCGAAGTTCACGCAGACAGGAGTGACTGGATCGCGGCTCGCAATGCGCTTGCCGGAATTCTCAAGTTGCAACCGGACGATACATTTGCCCTACTGCAGATGTCATATATCGAGTCTCTCCACGGAAGCTACCGATTGGCCCGCCAGTTCACCTTGGACGCTTGTCGGGCAGGGTCGGCGGATCCCGGAGTGCTGAATGACCTATGCAACCGCCTGCGCACATTCAATGAAGCGTGGGTGTTGCGGGAAATGATCGCAAACGCGGTGCTTGCGCCCGGGGTTCCTCCATCCTTGATGGTGTCGTTTGCGGGTCAACTTGGCAATCTCAACGACAGCCAGACGGCTATCACGCTCCTGGACCGGGCAAAGATCCAGTTTCCGTCGCATGCAGACGTGTTGATTGCGCGTGCGGGCGCGCTCATCCATCTAGGCCGGTTTGATGAGGCGGAAACCGAGTTGGTCCAGGCGCTCGCCAGTTCGCCCGCCAATGCATACGGGCACTGGCTGTTGTCGCGGCTTCGCAAGCAGAGCAAGGATTCGAATCACGTGGCCAGATTGGAGCAGTTGTTGCGGGTAACGAAACAACCGGGCGGGATGGCACTGTTGGCATTTGCATTGCACAAGGAACTCGATGACCTCAATGACCATGCGCGCGCATGGAAAGCCCTGGTCCAGGGGTGCCAGGCAAAGCGTGCGAACTCAGGTTATCGGACCAGCGAATCGGAACACTTGGTTTCCCAGTTGATCGGGTTTCCTGTTACGCCAGCGCTAGCGGAGCCGACGCACGCTTCCGAAGGGAGGTTGCCAATCTTCATAGTCGGCATGCACCGGTCCGGTACGACGTTGCTTGAGCAGTTATTGTCCGGACATGGGGAAGTCAATGCCATCGGCGAGCTCTACGACTTCACCAGCCAGATGCGTTACGCAACCGACCATCATTGCAAGGGTGTGCTGGATGCGACAATCGTCGAACGCGCGAAGCACATCGATTTCCGCGAGGTCGGCCATCGTTACCTGGCCGGCATTGAGTGGCGACTGGGCAAGGAACGTTATTTCACCGACAAGCTGCCCTCCAATTTCCTGAACATCGGTTTCATATGCCGCGCACTTCCGCAGGCACGGATCCTGCACATGGTGAGGGACCCGGTGGAAACCTGTTTTTCGAATCTGCGTGAGTTGTTTTCCGAAGCAAATGCGTATTCGTACGACCAGATTGAATTGGCAGACTATTTTTTGCAGTACCAGAGGCTCATGCGGCATTGGCATGCGGCGTACCCCGGACGCGTTCTCGATGTTGACTATGCCGAGCTGACGCGGGATCCCCAGCGGGTCATGGAGGGAGTGACCCGTTTTTGCGGGCTGCAGTTTATGCCGGATATGCTGGAGCTGGAAGCGCGGACACGCGGTGTGTCCACGGCGAGCGCAGTTCAGGTGCGCGACAAGGTGATCGCCAGGGACAAACCAAAATGGCAACCCTATGCCGAGTACCTGCGCTCGCTGACTGATCGGCTGCAGTCAAAACAGGCGGTGGCTTCATGACCGGGACGCGTGAAGATCTCAAGCGTTATTGGGTGCTTGCGCGGGAGCACGAAGCAGCCGGAAACCTGCACGCAGCAAAAGCAGCCTACGAGGCAATCGTCGACATTGATGCAGGTCATCCAATAGCGTGGGTACGATTGTCGGAGTTCGCGCGCCAGGAGGGGCGCTACCGCAGTTCGCACGCATGCGCCTTGCAAGCTGCCGCAGCGGCGAAGGCCAATCAACGGTCCAAGAGCCTTCCTTATGTCATACAGCAACTGCTTGGATTCGACGAACGGGATGCCATCCGCACTCTCATCGAAGGGGCGGATTGGTCATCGCCGCAGGCCCTCGAGCAGTCCGCGGTGCTCTCTCAGGGATTGTGGCTTGCAGATCACTACGATTCGGCACTGCGATTGATCGACTATGCCAGTACCCAGGTTCCGCCCAACCACCTGCTGGCGTACTCCCGTGGAAACGTCCTGCGATATCTCGGCAGAATGCGCGAGGCAACGGATGAGTTCGAGCGCTGCTTGTCCATGTCCCCGCATTACGCTTACGCGCATTGGTCACTTGCGTACCACGCCCCGTCCGACCGCCCTGGTGAACGTATCGTCAGGATCAGGCAAGCACAGGATGCGTTGCCGGACGACACGCTCGACCAGGTTTATCTCGGCTATGCGTTGTTCAAAGAGTCCGACGACATTGGCGACGTGGACCAGGCATGGGCTGCATTGCAACTTGCGGCGCGCGCGATGCGCAGGAGGCTTGATTACGATCCCGCCCAGGAACAGCGCGGGTTGTCTGCACTATTGCAGGCGACAAGCTCGGTCGTTGCTTCCCGCTCCGGCACGCACAGCGGCCAGACACCGTTGTTCATCGTTGGAATGCCGCGCAGTGGGACCACGGTTCTCGACCGCATACTCGGCAACCACAGCGCTGTCGCCAGTGCCGGAGAGCTGAATGATTTCTCCCGGGCGCTCAGCTGGGAGGCGGATCATTTTTACGATGTGCCCCCGAGCGAGCGTTCCACCCATGCGGCAAAGACGGTGGACTTTTCCAGCGTTGGAGCGAGATACCTGCAGCGCACGTTGGGTCGATATATGGGGAAGACGCACCTGATTGATAAGAATCCAGCGAACATCTTCAATGCCGGTTTCATCGCCAAAGCACTGCCCCAGGCAAGAATAATCTGCCTGCTGCGGAACCCCATGGATACCTGTTTTTCGAATCTGAAAGAACTGTTCTCGGCCAATGCGTTCGGCTACAGCTACGATCTCGAGGAGCTCGCAGATCACTATCTCCGTTTCAGGCGCCTGGTCAAACACTGGCAGGAAATGCTGCCGGGGCGCTTCCATGTCGTGGAGTACGAGGCCCTGGTAGCCAATCCGCTGCAAACAAGCAAGGAAGTCATGCAGTTTTGCGGCTTGCCGTTCGAGCCCGGATGCATCGACATCGTGTCAAATGCAGCACCTGTGTCAACGGCCAGTAGCTCTCAGGTCAGGCGCCCAATCAATGAACACAGTGTCGGTGCGTGGCAGAAATATGCGCAGCAGCTGAGACCCCTGCAGTCCAAAATCGACGCGGCGCTACCTGCAATGCGATAGCACCACGGAATCATCCAGGCAATACGAGCCGCGCGGCTTTGCTTGCTGTTGCGTCAATGGGGGAGCCTGACCCGGGTTTGGAATTGCCCACGCGTCCCGGGCCCCACGGCAGAACGAGCCAGAGAAGCTAGAGGTCCTGCTCGTAGCGAACGTAGGGAATGGTGCCGTCGTCATCGTCCGTCGGTTTGTTACCCGGCGAGAACGGGTTCTTGCCGCGGGTCACCACGTTCTCGGCGCCCACACTCAACTGGCCGCTCCACGGTGTGCGCCAGGTCAGGCCCAAGCCGAGGCCTTCCCATTTTTCGGGTCGTCCGGGAACCGCGATCACGCGGCCTACGATGTTCGCGCTGAACGCGCCGACACCGCCGCCCACACTGATGCTTTTGGTATTCCAGTGATCAGCGAATCCTGGAACGCTTGTCGCGGGAACGAGCCGTGCCTTGGCGGTTGTTCCTGCAATCGAAACAACACCGTTGCGGCCGACATTCTTTTGTCCGACGAAGGTCAGGTCGTTTTGTTCGACCTTGGCATTGGTCTTGCCGGCAGGCGTGAGCCATGCGGGTAACGTGTCCCGACCCTTGCCAAGGGTGAGCATCGCTTTTCCACCCGGGCGGCTGAACGCGGCACTGAGATTCGCGCGCTTGCTACCGCTGTCGTCGAGCCCGTTGCTGAGCGCACCGAGCATGCAGTTGCCGTCGAGATTGCCAATTGCGCTGGAGATGCCGGTCTTGCGATCGCAGAGCAGGGCGAGCGAGTCGCCATTCTCCAAGCCGAAGGCGGCGTCCAGAGTATTGCGTCCGAATTGCCAGCGTGCGCCAGTGCTCGCCTGGCCCGTAGGCTCCAGATAGAGCACGGCTTCGACCTTGCCGCTGGCGTTGTTCCAGATCGGGAGCGCGACCTCTTCACCGGCCTGCTTGCTCTGGGCATGCGCATTTCCAGCCACTCCGGTCAGGAGCAACAGCGCGCACAGCAATGGCGAGAAGTGTAATCGCATGGCTCGAAATCGACCCCGATTCAGGGTCGGAAGTTCCCCTATCCAGCGGATAACGACCTTAACTGATTTATGTTTCTTTAACAATCCGGCAAAAGCCAGCATGCCTTTACTGAAGGCCCTCTGGAGCACCGAAGCCTGACGTGTCTACAGTGAACAACGCGTCGATTTCCGGCGCGGTGAATTGATAACTTTCCCCACAGAACTCACAACGGACACGGGCATAGTCATCGGCCGCGGCAGCCTGCGCCTCGGCTTGGCCCAGCGACTTCAACACATCCTGGACCCGTTCGCGCGAACAGGAGCAGCCGAAGCGCAGCGGCCGCTCGCCCAGGACTTCGGCGCCATCCTCATGGAACAGCCGGAGCAGCAACGTCTCGATGGGCCATGCCAGTAGTTCCGACGGCGCCAAGGTATCGAACAGCGCGGTGGCGCGTGTCCAGCCATCGTCGTCGCCGCTGTCGCCGGGCAGTTTCTGCAGCATCAGTCCCGCCGCGGTATCACCATCGACGGCCAGCAGCAGACGGGTCGGCAGCTGTTCGGACTGGCGGAAATAATCCTCGAACGCGCCTGAGAGCGAGTCGGCTTCCAGCGGCACGATGCCCTGATAACGCCCGGGTTCGCGTCGGTCTCCGCTGAGACTTGCGATGGGGTTTTCGATGGTGATCGCCATCATGGCGTCGGCGCCCAGCATGCGCAGATCGCGCGACACCTCGGCGCCGTCCTCGACCTGGGCAATGCCGCGTAACGTGCCCGCGGCCGTGCATTCCACGAACAGGCTGCGCAGCGGGCCCTTGCTGCGGAGCTGCACGGACAGGCGGCCGTCGACCTTGGCATGGCCGGTGAACAGCGCAGCTGCGGCTGCGGCCTCGCCCAGCAATTCCGCGGTGGCGTCGGAATAACTGGCGCGATGGCGAATGTGTCGCCATGTCTCGTCCAGGTGCACACGGACGCCGCGTACACCGGCATGGTTCAGCAGGAAACGCGTCAGGGTGTCGGGCTGATGGCTGGTAGCGGTCATCGGATGGGCTCGGCTGGGTCGGCCGGCATGGCGCCAGGCGAAATACCTTGAAGATCAGACATCAAGAATCAAGCAGCGAAGATCGGGCATCGAAGATAATGCCGATCGCCGCAACGGTGTGTGGAGATCGGACAGATGGGGATAGTTGCCACCGGGAACAAGCCACGCCGCCGCGGCTGGATGCGCTGGATTCTGGCGCTGCCGTTTCTGTTCGTGCTGGCGTCGGTGTTGCAGGTGGCGATCTTGCGCTTCGTCGACCCACCCTTCTCGACGTTCATGGCGATCCGCCAGTTCGCGGCCTGGAAGCATGGCGACTGGCGCTACCGGTCGGCGCACGCCTGGCGCGACCTCGATGAAATCTCAACCAGTCTGCCGATCGCG
>JAJAYW010000038.1 GCA_026786005.1 Lysobacter sp.
AGCCAGTGCGACAACCGCTTCTGGTACTCGGCGAATCCCTGCGCGACCCAGATAGGCGCGCGCTCGCCGACGGCGATGAGTCTGGCTTTCATGCGGCTATCGTAACCACGAGGCGCATTGCAAGCCGTCGCGCCGGGTCTTGGCCCACCAGACTGATGTCAAACTCGCCTCCTATCGGCCAAATGCACAACGAGGCGTTGTCACCGCCATGCCATCGCGTCGTTACATGCGATCACAGCGTCACGACTGCCGCCCGCCTGCAGTCGTCATCGACACGACAAACAGCGCGCATGGCGTCCTGGCCAAAATGAAAAACGGCGCCATGCGGCGCCGTTTTTCATTGCATGCGGTAGAAATCAGAAGCGGTGTTCCGCATCGGTTTCAAGTTCGTGCTCGTCCGGCGGCTGGTCACCGACCGTCCACAAACGCTCCAGCGCATAGAACTCGCGGACGCGCGGCAGCATGACGTGGACGACGACATCGCCCAGGTCCACCAGCACCCATTCGGCTTCGCGCTCGCCCTCCACGCCCAACGGCATCACGTCGAGTTTCATCGCGTAACGCACCACTTCATCGGCGATGGATTTGACGTGCCGCGTGGACGTGCCCGAGGCGACGACCATGAAATCGCAGACGCTGGTCTTGCCGCGCACGTCGATGTCGACGACATCCTTGGCTTTGAGTTCTTCGACCGCGGTGAGTACGTGCTTGAGCAGTACATCGACGTCGGGCGGGGGATCGGGCAGGCTGAACTTGATGACTTGCGCTTGTGTGGTCAAAGACGTGGCGGCTCTGGAAATAGGGGACGATTATAGCGAGGCCGGGGTGACGGCCGGTTTGATGTAGAGACCGGACTGAATGATGAATTCAGCCACCGGCGGCGGCACGCCCTCACGCCAAGGTTCGCCATTCGCGATGCGGTGGCGGATGGCGCTGGCCGATTCCGGGCGCAGCGGCTGCTCAAGCTTGAAGATGCGCCCGGCAGCCGTCTGCTGCAGTTCGTTGGCCGACGCTGTCCAGCGATGTGCAACGCTCACTTCGAGCTCTTGCGGCAGAAGGTTTTCGACATGGTGTCCCGCGCGCTCGGCCACGACGAAATGCGCGTGCTGGAACAGTTCGCGCCAGGATTTCCAGCTGGGCAGGCCGCGGAAACTGTCAGCGCCCAACAATAAGGCGATCGGAATGTCATCGCCAAGTTCGGCGCGAATGTCGTGCAGCGTGTCGATCGTGTAAGACGGCCCTTCGCGGCGCAATTCGCGGATATCGACCACCAACCCATGCTCACCCGCGACCGCCAGCTCCAGCATCGACGCGCGCTGCATCGCATCGGCCTGCGTCGGCCCTTTGTGCGGCGGATCGGCGGCCGGCATCAGGTGCACGCTTGCCGCCAACGCATCACGTGCATTGCGCGCAACCGCCAGATGACCGTCGTGCACCGGGTCGAAGGTGCCTCCGTAGAAAACGTGCAAATGCGGATTCATCTGTTACGCCAGCAACCGCACGGCACGCGTCTCCGCAACGGCCAACAGCAGGCGCTCAAGCACCTGCCATGCATCGCCCGGCGCGCGGCCTTTTGCGATGCGATCAACGCGCCCCGCTTCGACCAGGAAGGCCTCCCAACGCGGCGCCGCATGCCGCTGTAGCGCACGGCGATACAACGCCTGCTTGGAATCCCAGATGCGTTGCGCCTTGAATTCACTGGCAAGATTGCCGCCGCGCGCATGGACGCGCGCGAGTGCCGACGCGCGCTGCAGCTCCATTACCACCATGCCGAGCAATGCCAGCACGGCATCGCCTTCCGCGCGCAATCCGGCAACCATTCGCGACACCTGCGCGGGCTGGCCGTTCAAGGCAGCATCGACCAGGCGGAATACATCGAATCGCGCCGCATCGGCGACCAGCGACTCCATCGTCTCGGCGTCCAGCATGCGGCCATCGCCCAGCAGCGCGAGTTTGTCGATTTCCTGCGCGGCGGCGAGAAGATTGCCTTCGACCCGCTGCACGAGGCACTGCACCGCCTCACGGTCTGCGCGCAGGCCTTTGCTGCGC
Organism: Lysobacter sp.; assembly: GCA_026786005.1. Classification (GTDB taxonomy): domain Bacteria; phylum Pseudomonadota; class Gammaproteobacteria; order Xanthomonadales; family Xanthomonadaceae; genus JALYOU01. The sequence continues at coordinate 2,050 of JAJAYW010000038.1, forward strand.
AGGCGTCGCTCGACCCAACCGGTCAGTTCATGCGGTTTGACCGGATATGCGATGACGACATGGCCGGTGCGCGCGATCGCGTCGGTCCATTTGCCGTGATGCGCCTTGCTCCACTCGCCGCCAAGCACCAACAACGTGGTGCCTGGCGGTGGATCGGCGCAGAAATCGATGATGACGTCCGCGCCTTCCTTGCCCGGTTTTGCGGTTGGCAGGCGCAGTTCAATCAACCTTTGTGTGCTGAACAACCCCATCGAACGAAAACTCGCCGGCACCGCATCCCAATCGAAACCACGGCCGTCCACATCGAAGATTTCGCGCTCGGTCACGCCCTGCTCACGTGCGCGTGCGCGCAGCGCGTCAGCCGCTTCAAGGACGCACAGCGGTTCCGGGCCCGCGATGAGATAAGCCGGCCGCAGTGGCTCGGTCGCGAGTTGCGCCGCCAGCCGCTCCGGGGTCAGTTCCATGTCGAATGCGCGGATGGATCAGGCTTTGGTTTGGCGCGATACCGAATCGATGCGACGCAGGATCGACGCCGCCATGTCGCGGCGCAGTTCGCGCGCGAGCAGTTCGCGTTCGCTGGTCTTGCCGATGGAATCGGTCGGCGGGGCGATGAAATCGCGCGACAGTTCGATCGCCTGCTGTGGCAACAGGTCCGCGCCCTCGCCCCGATGCAGCGCGAAAACGACCGCATAGCGCAAGGTGAACTCCTGCGCGCGACCGGCCTGGTCCAGGCTGATCGGCGTCTCGCCCCAGCGCTCGGAAATGATCTCGAGCGTGGCAACCCCGGTCGTCGCATCCTCGTCGGCTGGCGTTGCGCCGATGCGCGTCAGCGCCTGCGACAGCGATTCCGCCAGGGGGCTGTACGGATCAGCCGAAACCACACGCACCGGACCGAGATCGGCTGGCAGCATCAGCGGATCGCGCAACTGGAAGCCGCAGCCTGCGAGGGCCAATGTGAACGTCGCTGCAAACAGGATTTTCTTCATGCGGGAAGTCTGGACGAGGGCAGCGGCAAGGGCAAGCTGGCCGCTTTCGCATCGCATGCGCGAGACAGGCAAAGGCTTATCCTCCTGTGATGGAGACAAACGCCGCCCACGACATCCTCACCCCGATCCAACTCAACGCCCTTGCTCGCGATCTGCTGGAAGGGAGCTTTCCGTTGATCTGGGTCGAGGGTGAATTATGCAATGTGTCCCGGCCGGCGTCGGGCCATCTGTATTTCACGCTCAAGGATGCGCGCGCCCAGGTGCGGTGCGCGTTGTTCAAGCCAAAGAGCCAATGGCTGAAGTTCGCCCCCCGCGATGGCTTGCGCGTGCTCGCGCGCGGGCGGCTGACGCTGTATGAAGCGCGCGGCGATTATCAGTTGATCCTCGACCACATGGAGGAGGCCGGCGAAGGCGCGTTGCGGCGTGCGTTTGATGAACTAAAGGCGCGGCTCACGGCTGAGGGCATCTTCGACGATGCGCGCAAGCGTGCGCTGCCGCCGTATCCGAAGCGCATCGCCGTGATCACTTCACCCAGCGGCGCCGCGGTACGCGACGTGGTCAGCGTGTTGTCGAGACGTTTTCCCTTACTGGATGTCGAGATCCTGCCGGTACCCGTGCAGGGCGAAACGGCGGCGGCGCAGATCACGACGATGCTGCGACGCGCCGATGCGTCCGCACGTTACGACCTGTTGCTGGTGACGCGTGGCGGCGGTTCGCTGGAAGATCTGTGGGCCTTCAACGACGAACAACTTACCCGTGCGATTGCGGATTGCAGAACGCCGGTCGTCTCGGCCGTCGGCCATGAAACGGATTTCAGCCTTGCCGATTTCGCAGCCGACCTGCGCGCGCCAACCCCTTCTGTCGCCGCCGAATTGATCGCACCCAACGCGCAGGATCTTATGGTGCAGTTGCGCGCGGGGCGGCGACGGCTGCATGGTTTGCAGGCAAACCGGTTGCGGCAACTCGCGCAACGCGCCGATCGCACGTCGCTGCGCCT
>JAJAYW010000039.1 GCA_026786005.1 Lysobacter sp.
ACCGCCACCGAAACGCAAGATCACACACGCACCAGCGCAACCGCACCAGGACCCGCAATGACCGTCAAGATCGACCAGAAAATCAAGGGCTACGCCGTCGTCACCCCGGAAGACAAGGCACGCGACGCCGTCCCCGTCACCGCCGTCCCGCGCGAAGTGATAGAGGCGCAGCTTCCGGTCGCCGACATCATCCAGATGCACGAGCGCATCGAGCGCCCGGAAGTCCTCATCGGCAGCACCTACAAGATCAAGTCGCCGCTGGTGGAACACGCGATGTACGTGACCATCAACGACATCGTCCTCAACGCCGGCAGCGAGCACGAGCAGCGACGCCCGTTCGAGGTGTTCATCAATTCCAAGTCGATGGACCACTTCCAGTGGATCGTCGCGCTGACCCGCATCATGTCGGCCGTGTTCCGCAAGGGCGGCGACGTGACCTTCCTGGTCGACGAGATGAAGGCGGTGTTCGACCCCAAGGGCGGCTACTTCAAGCCCGGCGGCGTGTACATGCCGTCGCTGGTTGCCGAACTCGGCGCGATCATCGAGGACCACCTCAAGTCGATCGGCCTGATGCACGACCCCGACATGAGCGACGCCACCCGCGCGCTGATCGCCGAAAAACGCGTGGCATTCGCCAAGCTCGGCTCAAAAAAAAACTCTGACGTAAGCCGCTCTGCTCCCTCCACTGCGAATGCAGGGGAGGGCCGGGGAGGGGTTGCGTCAGAAGGCATGACACTCGACGCCGAACCCCAAGGCAGTCACGAAGACATCGAAGTCACCGGCGACGGCGTGTCCTTCCCGCCGTCCGCGACGATGTGTCACAAGTGCAACAACAAGGCCGTGGTCATCATGGATGGGTGTGCGACTTGTTTGAATTGTGGGTATTCGAAATGTGGCTGACTACGAGAAAACTGAGAAGTAGCATTCTTCATCATTCACATGAAGCAAAGTCGGTATGAGTCACGACGGCCGCGCTATCGCTAATTTCGTATTAGATACGTGTGATTCCGAAGGCAAGACGCTTACAAACTTGTCGCTTCAGAAGATCGTTTTCTTTTGCGTGTACGCGCCGGCAGAGTAGGAGAGCTGCGAGCGCGTTGCATTGACGGCGCGAGGAGCGTACGCGGCGCAAGATCGCGTCTTCATCCAGCCGGCAACCGCCATGACCTACATCCGCCATTACGCCGAACACGAACCCACCCGCGCGGACGTCGATGCGCTGACTGGCGTCGCGCTGCTGGAGTTCGGCGCGCCGTGGTGCGGCCACTGCATCGCCGCGCAGCCGGCGATCGAGGCGGTGTTGTCCGCGCGGGGATGTCGCGCATCTCAAGATCGAGGACGGCCGTGGCCGGCCGCTGGGCCGGTCGTTCCGGGTCAAGCTGTGGCCGACGTTGATCGTGCTGCGCGACGGCTTGGAAGTCGGGCGCGTGGTGCGACCGGTGACGGTCGACGAAGTCGAACGCGTGCTGGCGTCGTCCTGATGGCGGCGGCACTGGCCGGAAACACCGCCCCTAACCGTTGAACAACGTGCTGCGCGCTGCGCATCGCCGTTCCCCACCGAGGACTCCCCAGTGAATGACAAGAAACTGATCGCCGTCGTCGGCGCCACCGGCGCGCAAGGCGGCGGCTTGGTGCGCGCCATCCTCGACGACACCGATGGCGGCTTCGCCGTACGCGCGATTACCCGCGACGTCGATTCCGACAAGGCCAGGGCACTGGTCGCGCGCGGCGCGGAGGTCGTGCGCGCCGATCTGGACGATGTCGCAAGCCTCGAGCAGGCACTGCAGGGCGCGCATGGCGCGTACTTCGTCACCAACTTCTGGGAACACTTCTCACCGGACAAGGAAAGCGCGCAGGCGAAGAATCTTGCGCAGGCAGCCAAGGCCGCGGGCGTCAAGCACGTGGTGTGGTCGACACTGGAAGACACGCGGCTGCGCGTGCCGCTGGACGACGACCGCATGCCCACCCTGATGGAGCACTACAAGGTCCCGCACTTCGACGCCAAGGGCGAGTCCAACGCGCGCTTCACCGAGGCCGGCGTGCCCACCACCTTCCTGTTGACCTCGTTCTACTGGGACAACCTGATCCACTTCGGCATGGGCCCCAAGCCGGACGCCGACGGCGTGCTCGCCTTCACCCTGCCGATGGGCGACGCCAGGCTGCCCGGCATCGCCGCCGAGGACATCGGCCGCAGCGCCTACGGCATCTTCCGGCGCGGAGACGCCTACATCGGCAAGACCGTCGGCATCGCCGGTGAGGCGTTGACCGGCGCGCAGATGGCGGCGGCGCTCGGCAAGACGCTCGGCCGCGAGGTTCGCCATAACGCGGTGACGCCGGAGCAATTCCGCGGCTTCGGTTTTCCCGGTGCCGACGATCTCGGCAACATGTTCCAGTACAACCAAGATTTTGCGGCCGAATTCGACGCTGCGCGCGACGTGGCGCTGACGCGCGAACTCAACCCGCGCCTGCAGACGTTTGCGCAATGGCTGGACGAGAACCACGCGCGTATTCCTCTCGAAGCCTGAGATGCGATCGTGCGCGGCGCAATCGGCGCCGCGGCTTCCATCGCGCGCCGCGGTTTCCTGCATCGGATCCCGGTGCGTCATGCAGGGCTCACGCTGCCCGCCATACGCTGGAAACATCGCCGACCCACTTGAAATCCCATGAGCGCACCGAAAACAGAACTGACCCCGGCCTTCATCGCCACGCAGCGCCAACGCCTCAACGAAATGCGCGAGCAATTGATGGCGACCGGACGCGCCGCGGTCAGCGAAGAGGCCGAGCTGCAGGAAGATTCCCTCAACGAATCGCAGAGTTCCGGCGACGACGCGCAGAAGACGACCCTGCAGGACAACGACGCGGCGTTGTTCGTGCGCAACCGGCAGCGGCTGGTCGCCATCGACCGCGCGTTGCAGAAGATCGAGGACGGCACTTACGGCGTGTCCGATGAAAGCGGCGCGCACATCCCGCAGGACAGGCTCGAAGCGATTCCGGAAAGCCTTTACACGGTGGATGAGGAAAGCGTGCGGGAACAGCTTCGGGACGCGTAACGCGTGAGCCGGCGGCTTGGTCGTGACGCCCGTAAACTTCCTCTACCGCTCGCTGGGTTGATGAAGCCAACCCAGCCTACTTGCTACGAAGCTGAAAGACACGCGCGTTTCGTGTAAGGCGGGTTAGCTTTCAACAGCGAAGCTGGTCAACCAGCCCTACATCACTGCATTGATAAAGTAGCCCGTATAAGGCCACAGGCCGCATCCGGGGGTTTTTGTCACGTCACGAACAGCTCCCGGGTGCGCTGCGCTTTCCCGGGCTACGTAATTGAAACGCCCCGAAGTTTCTCGTCGATGCGTGGCAACATGCAGGGCACGTACCGCAACACTCTTGCAGAGAAACTCATGTCCGATTCCTGCTGCGGCAAGACCATCGATGTGCGCGCGCTGCAGGCGCGGCAGCGGCGCGTGCTGGTGATCGTGCTGGTCATCAATGCGGCCACGTTCCTGATGATGGTGGCGGCGGCGTTGCAGAGCGGCTCGTCGTCGCTGTTGTCGGGCGGACTGGACAACTTCGGCGATGCGTTGACGTATGCGTTAAGTCTGGCCGTGGTCGGCGCCAGCGGGCAGGCCAAGGCGCGGGTGGCGTTGTTCAAGGGCGCGTTGATCCTTGCCGCCGCCATTGCCGTCGCACTGCAGATCGCGTGGCAATTGACGCATCCCGGCGTACCGCTGTTCGAGACCATCGGCATCGCGGCATTGATCAACCTCGCTGCGAACCTCGTCTGCCTGCGCCTGCTCAACCCGTATCGCAGCGGCGACGTCAACATGACCTCGGCGTGGGAGTGCTCGCGCAACGATGTCGGCGAAGGCGTCGCGGTGCTGTTCGCAGCGATCGGCGTGTGGTGGTTCGAGGCCGCGTGGCCCGATCTGGTCATCGCCGCGGTGTTGCTGCTGATGTTTCTGCGCTCAGCGCGGCGCGTGCTCGGCAGTGCGTGGCGCGAATTGCAAATCGTCACACACTGAGCGCAGCCGATGGCCGTGAACGATTCACGATCGCCTGCAAATCTCACAAGCAGATAACACTTCCCACACATGGCCTGAACGCCTGTCATTGCAATCTCGATCTTCGGCAGTGGTGCCGACATCATTTCAGGAGCAGACACATGGGCAACAACGAAAACCGCGACGCCAACCGGGATCCGATCAGCGGTACGCCGGGTGCGCATCCCATCGGCACTGGGGTCGGTGCCACAGGCGGCGCAGCGACAGGTGCGGTGATCGGTTCGGTCGCCGGACCCGTGGGCACAGTCGCTGGCGGCGCGATTGGCGCAGTGGTGGGCGGTCTGGCTGGGAAGGCTGCCGGTGAAGCCGTCAATCCGACCGCCGAAGACGCGTACTGGCGCGACAGCCACGTCAACGAATCGTATTACAACAAGAGCTACACCTACGACGATTACTCGCCGGCGTATCGCATGGGCTACGAGAACCGTGACAGATATGCGGGCCGTAGTTTCGACGACGCGCAGAAGGAACTGGCGGCGGATTGGGAACGCACCAAAGGCAAGTCGCGCATGGAGTGGAACGACGCCAAGCACGCGACGCGTGCGGCGTGGCATCGCGTCGAGCGCGCAATGCCGGGTGATGCCGATGGTGACGGGCGTTAACGGTTGTTGATGTTTGAAAAAAGGGCCTCGATCGAGGCCCTTTTTTTTGTTGGCACGAACAATGTATGTCTTCGTTGCAACTGTGCAGCGACCGAGGAGCAACCATGAGCGGACCCGATATCGTCGGATGGATCGCATCCGCCATCCTGATCGCAACACTGGCGCGGCAGATCTACACGCAGTGGAAGGATCCCGATCCCAGCGGCGTGTCGACATGGTTGTTCGTGGGTCAGATCACGGCGTCGCTCGGTTTCATCGCCTACAGCTGGATGCTGAAGAACTGGGTCTTCATCGTCACCAACTCGATCATCCTGTTGACCGCGTTGGTCGGGCAGTGGGTCATGTGGCGGAAGAAGAAGCAATCCTAGACAGTGCAACACCGTCAAGGACAGCGGCCACCCGCAAAACATTCGCGCAAATGATTCCTGTCCCACAGGGACTTCCTTCGGTCGTAGGAGCGGGCCCGGGGGGCGGTTAGGGGGTACCGGGAGGGCCCCCCCCCCCCCCGGGGGGCGGGCCAAAAACCGGGGGGTATAAAACCGAAAATTTGTGTGGGACGCCCCCCCCCCCGCGC
>JAJAYW010000040.1 GCA_026786005.1 Lysobacter sp.
CGCCCGTCCTGCGCCTCACCGCCTGGGCGCGGGGGGGGGGGGGGGCCGCGGCCGCGGGCGCGGGGGGGCGAGGGCGCCCCCCCCCCCCCCCCCCCCCCCCGGCGGCCGCGCCGGCGCCCCCCCCCCCCCCCCCCCCCCCACGACATGGGGGCCGTGCGGGATGCGCGCAAGAAACGTGCGCCCAGCAGCACCGCGGCGGCGCTCAGCCCGATGATCAGGCCGATCCACATCCCCCGTGGCCCCATTCCCAGCCCCAGACCCAGTCCCGCGCCCAGTGGCATACCGATCCCCCAGTACGCCAGCGCCGCCAGCAACATCGGCACCCGCGTGTCCTTGAGCCCGCGCAGCGCGCCGGCCGACAGCACCTGGATACCGTCGGGAAACTGGAACGCGGCCGCGTACAGCAACAGGCTGGCGGCCAGCGCTGCGACCGCGGCGTCGCCGGTGTACAGCGCCGCCAGTTGCTCGTTGCCGAACAGCAGCAGCAAGCCCGACAGCAGTTGCGTGCCCAGCATGATCGCGTAGCCGGCGAAGGCGGCGCGGCGGATGCCGTCGCGATCGCCGCGGCCCATTGCGTGGCCAACGCGCACCGTGGTGGCCTCGGCCAGGCCCATCGGGATCATGAAACACAGGGTGGCGACATTGATCGCGATCTGGTGCGCCGCCGCCGGCACGCCGCCGAGACGGCCGATCAGCAGCGCGGTGGCGATGAACAGGCTGCCTTCCATGGCCACGGTCACGCCGATCGGCAATCCGGTGGTGAGCAGGCTGCGGATCGGCGGCCAGTGCGGTGGATCGAAACGCGCGAACAGGTGCAGGTCGGCGAAGCGTTTCGCGCGCCACAGGTACACCGCGAACACGACCGCCTGCGTCCACATCATGATCGACGAGGCGATGCCGAGCCCGCCCGCGCCCAGCGACGGCACGCGCAGGCCGCCGAATGTCAGTCCGTAGGTCAGCGCGTAACCCAGCGGAATCAGCAGCATCAGTCCGCCGAACCCCAGCAGCATCGTCGGCAGCGTCCAGTGCAGGCCGTCGCTGAGATAGCGCATGCAGAAATACAGCGTCAGCGCCGGTACGCCCCAGCGGATCCCGTGCAAAAACCCGATCGCACCGGGGCGGATTTCCGCGGCGATGCCCATCGGCTGCAAGGCATGCACGCTGAGTGTGAGGAAGGCGAACAACAGCACGCCCAGCGCCGCCGACAACCACAAGGCTTGCCGGAACAGCGGCGCGATCTCGTCGCGGCGACCGGCGCCGTCGAGTTGCGACACCGACGCCGGCAACGACATCAGCGTGCCCATCGGCACCATCATCGGCAACCAGAACAAGGCGGTGCCGACCGACACCGCCGCGAGCGTCGCAGTACCGTGGTGGCCGGCGATGACGCTGTCGACGAACCCGATCAACCCGGTCGACAGGTGCCCGATCACCAGCGGCGCGGCGAGCGTGGCGCTGGTGCGCACCTCTTGGCCGAAGCGCGGACGCGTTTGCGTAGGGTGGGGCATGCATGCACCAACTGTGCCCGTGGACTGCGGCCGCGCGAAGTCGAATGCGCTGGCGCCGGGTCGCGGTGAGTCGCTATCTTACCGGGAGCTTCCGGGATCCCCATGACTGACCCCATCGACAGCAGCCCTGAAGTCGCCGAACCCATCCCAGCCCCGCCTGTCCCCGCGCCGGCGGCGCGCGCCTGCGAAAATTGCGGCGTGGCATTGCTTGGCGAGCATTGCTACGCCTGCGGGCAACCGGTCAAGGGCCTGGTACGGCATTTTTCCAGCATCCTCGGCGACTTCGCCGACAGCGTCTTCAGCCTGGACACGCGGCTGCCGCGCACGCTGTGGCCGCTGTTCGCCAGACCGGCGTTTTTGACCTGCGAGTATTTCGCGGGGCGCCGCGTGCGCTACGTCAGCCCGGTACGGCTGTTCGTGTTCCTGACCATCGTGACGTTCTTCATCGCGCAGTTGACGGTGAATTTTGGCGATGGCGACATCAACATCGGCAGCGACAACAGCGAGATCGGCAGTGCGACCAGCGTCGCCGAAGTTGAAAAAGTGCGCGACCGGATGCTCGGCAAGCTCGCCAACGTGCGCAAACAAGTCGGAAATGCACCGGGCGCCGGCGCTGGAATCTCAAAGGGCGAGGACGACATCCGCGACGCCGCCACGGCACGCATCGAGATGCTGCGCGAGGCGCAAGCCAAGGGCGAACCCGTGCCCGAACCGACGCCCGACACGCTGTCGTTTGGCGACAGCCCGTGGGATGCGGAGAAGAACCCGATCAAGATCGATGTGTTGCCGGGCTTCGCCAACGACTGGCTCAACAAGCAAGCCGGCCGCGCCAACAAGAATATCGAACGCCTCAAGCAGGATCCCAACCAGTTCAAGGACGCGCTGATGAGCGCGATCCCGTCGACGCTGTTCGTGCTGTTGCCGGTGTTCGCGGTGATGCTGAAACTGCTGTACGCCTTCAAGAAGCGGCTGTACATGGAACACCTGATCGTGGCCTTGCACAGCCATGCGTTCCTGAGCCTGATGTTGCTGTTGATGCTGCTGACCATTGCATTGCAGCGCTGGCTGGCGCCGGGTTCGGGTGCGCTCAACAGCGCGTTCGGCTGGCTGGAAGCCGCAATGTGGGTCTGGATGCCGTTTTACCTGCTACTGATGCAGAAGCGCATCTATGGACAGGGCTGGCCGATGACACTGTTGAAGTATTGTGTGCTCGGCATCTGCTACGTGGTGTTGTTGAGCTTCGGCGCGGTCTTCACTCTTTTGTTTAGCCTGGTGTGGATGTAATCAAACATGACCCAATACGTGATTTACGAAGTCGCCATCGAAGCCGACGCCATCATCGCCGACGACTACCGCACCTGGCTGGACACGCATGTGCGTGCAATGCTGGTGCTGCCCGGGTTCGTTGGCGCGCGCGTCTACGAAGCCGTCGATCCGCCACCGACCGCCGGCACGCATTCGTTCTGCGTGCAGTACCGATTGCAGGATCAGACATCGCTGGATCGCTACATGGACATCGATGCGCCACGCATGCGTGCGGAAGGCATCGAACGCTTCGGCCAGCAGATCCGCACGAGCCGGCGGGTGTTGCAGGAAACCCACAGCTACTGACCGCGAAGACCCGCGCGGGCGCCTGATCTGCGCTCAGCTTCACCGGCGTTGCCGCTTGTGGGTGGTGCGCTCGCTCAACACCCGGCGCGCCAGTGCGTAAGTCACTTCCTGCATCTCCTGGCGCGCTGCAGGCGTGCCGGAATTGCTCATGGCCGCCACCGCAATGTTGTGCTCGGGCAGCAACATGATGAAAGCTGCCGCGCCCTGTTGGGCGCCACCGTGATGCAGAAGTCGCGTCGGGCGCGCTTCGCCGAGCAGACGAGTCGATGTATCGACGCGCCACCCGATCGCATAGTTCTCCGGGTTCATGCGGCCGTCGGCCAAGGCCAGCGGCGTCCACAACATGGTTTTGGCCTGTGTCGACACGAACCCATCACCGAGCAACAACGCGCCCAGTCGCGCCAGGTCCGACGGCGTGCTGACTAGGCCGCCGCCTGCAATCTTGTAACTCGAATCGATGGGATACGAACGGGTGTAACGCCCGTCTTTCGCCTGATAAAACGCAACCCTGTTCGGCATGTGTCTTGGCGCGTCAACTACGGTATCGAGCATGCCGGCGGGCGCGAAGACCGTTTCGGCAAGCACCTGGGGAAATGGTAGGTCCGTCGCGCCTTCCATCAGGCGCGAGAGCAGTGCGTAGCCGAACGTTGAGTACTTGAACTCACTGCCGGGTTGGGACCGCAACGGATCGTCGATGAACAGCGTGAGGCCGTCGGCAACCGTGGCGAAATGACGTGTTGAATAATTCTCGTGCCAACCCATCCACCACGCCGGCAACAGCGCGTAGTGGCGAATGCCCGCGCGGTGCGACGCCAGCAAGCGTGCGGTGAGTGGCTGCATCGCGGTCGGCAGGCCGGGAACGTATTGTGAGATGGGCGCGTCCATTGCGACCTTACCGGCATCCGCCAAACGCACCAACGCCACGGCGGTGATGGACTTGGCCACGCTTCCGGTCCGATAGCGCGAGCGGACGGTGGCGGCCGTATTGGTTTCTATCTCTGCAAGCCCGCTCGCGCCCGCCCATTGCAGCTGCCCTTCGAACGCGATGGCGGCAGAGACCGAAGGCAGGCCTTCGCGTTCGCGGCTTCCGCGCACGTCGGCCATCAGGCTGTCCGCCAAAGTCTGCGAAACACCGGGTGCAGCCCATTGGTCCACGCGTTCGGCCGTCACGGTGGGCAGAATTTGATCCGGGTAGGCCCAGCGTCCGTAAAACACCAGGTTGGGGCCAAGCAGCAAACCCATCGTAAGCAGGAAGCGGATGGCGTGTCGCAACAAGCGCTTTGGCCATGTGCGGATTGGCTTTGATTGCTTCACAAGCTGCATTCCGCGATCGAGTTAAATCGACTATGCGCGCGCACCCGAGCCACGGCAGGTGCCAGAAGTCAGAAAGTCACCTCTAAAAGTTGCTCGACCGTCATCGATCGAGTTGCGATTGCAGCCACGCGGCGCGATTCCCGGCCGCCGTCGACAACAACGCACGCCGCAAGGCGTCGCGCCCTTCCGGCGGCGTGCGCTGCGCAAGCACCGCCAAGTCCGCGCGCTCGGTGGCGGACATTGCGCGCAACACGTGGAGCAGTTGCGATTGCTGCCCGGCCGCAACATACGACAGCAGCGACTGCAGCCGCGGATAATCCGCGCCCAGCACCGGACCCAGCAACCAGCCGTGGCGATCGCGCGCGTCCAGCGCATCGAACTGGTGCCGCAGGGCCAGTTGCTGCTCGGGCGGCAAGGTCGCAAACACGGTCGCCGCCAGGGCCACCTGCGCGCGCTCGGCCGGCGGCAATGCACGCCATGCGAGCGCGCGCTCGCGCCGGTCACGCCGTGCCTGCTCCGGCAACGCATTCCATTGTGCAAGGCGCTGGTCGAAGGCCGCACGCTGCATCGGTGTCATCGCATGGATGCTGGCCTCGCGACGTCGCCACTCGCTGCGCTGCGCAGGCGACAGCATCGACGGCAACGCGAGACTTGCACCGGCACTGCACAGCAGCAGCATCCACAGTGCGAGGCCACTACCGCGCATCGCGCGTCTCCGAGGCTGCGGCCACATCCTGCGCAAGCATTGGGATCGCAACCGCTGGATCGGCGGGACCGGACACTGGAACCCCTGCCGCGGTGAAACCGGCAGCGGGGCGTGCCGCCGATTCTGCCGCCAGCCAGGCATGGAAGTCGAGATCGCGCGACATCGCATCGCCCTGCGCATCGATCAGCACTTCAAAATCGCGATGGCTCAGCAACGCGGTCCGCGCGTCGAAGGTGGACGCCGGCGGCTCCGCGGCCGGCAAGGCGACGCGACGGATGCGCGGCACGCCGTCCGGGCCGATCGCCGGTTGCGGCTGGAAAAACGTCGCCGCCAAGGCGGCGATCGTCAGTCCGGCCAGCGTGTACAACGCAGGCCGTTGCCAGCGTGGCCGTGGCTGGACAACAGCCGTAGCGGCGTCCGCGCCTGGCGGCAACAGTAGCGGTCGTCCCAGTACACCGGCTTCGCGAATGCGCGCCAACTGCGCCAGGCGTGGCGCAGGCAGCGACTTGACCATCGCCTGCACTGCGTCGGCCATGGCCCGCCATGCCTGCGCGTCCGCGCTGCCGTCGGCGCGATGCGGAAGCGCCCGCTGCATGGCCATGCGGTAGGTCCCTATCGCAATGCCCAGAGCGCTGGCGGCATCGGCTTCGGTCAGCCCGCCGACCAGTCGCAGCAACACCGCGGCGCGAGGGCCATGCGGCATCGCCGACAACGCCGTCAACGGACCGCTGCGGGTCGGCAACGGCGATGAGCGCCGCAATTGCGGGGTCGCCAGCAGCAATCCCCAGAACCGCCACGGCCATTCCGGCATAGAGGCAGCGACCGAGATCCCGCGGAAGGCGCGGATGGCGGCCGCGAGGGCCGCATCGCCGGCGATGGCGTCGCCGCTGAGCAGTTCGGCGAAGACCGCCGCGCGCCGTTCGATGCCGCGCACGAAGGCGTTCAGGGCCGCAGGCGCGCCGGCGGCGGAGAGGGTGCGTTCGGTCATCGGGTCGGGATCATCGTCTGCAGGATAATAGCGGTCACCTCGTCGCGATCCGCGCTTCACAGATGCGAAATTCGCACTGGACGCAGCAGAACAGGCCTCCTGCGCAAAAACGGTTGTGCACAGCGGTCATCTAAGCGTCACTCACTCCTCCTTCACCCCGTGACGCCCGCTTATGATCGTATAGTTTCACGGCTAACTATATGTTTTAAATAAAGTTCTTCCGAATGGCGTTTTTTTCGCCAGCATAGTCGCAGTGCTTGAATTAACGCCTTTGCGCAGTTGCGCCGCGAGAACTTCCACAGGGTTATCCACAATTTGTGTGGATAAGGACGAATCTCCTTTCACGCCCGTGGGTTGCGGCGGTTTTGTGAACCGGCGCACAGCTATCGCGCGCAACTGCCACCGGCTCACGGTCGCTAGACTTGAACGATGCCAGACCTGATTGATCCCGCCGCAGCCGTGTTCAAGGTCGCCCTGCCCGTGCCCGTGCCGCGGCTGTTCGACTATCGCGCGCCCGCGCGTGCAAATGCGGGCAGTGGCGACATCGGCCGCCGGGTGCGGGTGCCGTTTGGGCCGCGGGAGCTGGTCGGCGTCGTGGCTGGCGTCGGCCCGGCTGAGGGCGGCGGGTCGGGGCTCAAACCCATTCTCGGCGTTGTCGACGCCGACCCCCTATTCCACGGCGAGCTGCTCGACTCGCTGCGCTGGCTGGCGCGCTACACCCACGCCCCGCTGGGCGAGGTGTTCTCGACCGCATTGCCGGCCGCGTTGCGTCGTGGCGAGGCGCTGCCCGACACGCATGTGTGGGCGTGGTGCCTGACGGAAGCCGGCCAGACCGCCCGCACGACCCTGCGCCAGGGGAAGCCGCGGCGCTTCGCCGACGTGCTGCAAGACAGTCCGCGCGGTGAAGACATCCTCGACACGCTGGTGGACGGCTGGCGCAGCGCAGCCCGCGCGCTGTCGCAACGCGGCCTCGCCGAACGCGTGGCGATGCCTCCTGCTTCGTCTCACACGCAGCAACTCGCACCGCAGCCGCAGACCGGGCCAGTACTTAATAGCGAACAACACGCCGCGGTCGCTGCACTGCAATCGCAGTCGCAGTCAGGTTTCGCCGCCACCTTGCTCGATGGCGTCACCGGCAGCGGCAAGACCGAGGTCTACCTGCAGGCCATCGCGACGTGCCTGGCGCGCGGCAAACAGGCGCTGGTGCTGGTCCCGGAAATCGGCCTCACGCCGCAGGCGCTGGCACGCTTCCGGGCGCGGCTCGGCGTGCCGGTGCATGCATTGCATTCGGGCCTGACCGATGGCGAACGCGCGCGCGTCTGGACAGCGGCGTGGCGCGGCGAGGCGCGGGTCATCGTCGGCACGCGCTCAGCCGTGTTCACGCCATTGCCGGACGCCGGCCTGATCGTGATCGACGAGGAACACGACGCCAGCTACAAGCAACAGGACGGCATCCGCTATCACGCCCGCGATTTCGCACTGGTGCGCGGCAAGGCGCTGAATATTCCTGTGATCCTCGGCAGCGCCACGCCGTCGCTGGAGTCGCTGTACAACGCGCGCAGCGGCCGCTACACGCATCTGCGCCTGACGCAGCGCGCGGGCAATGCGATGCCGCCGTCGGTGCGCGTGCTGGATGTGCGCAAGCGGCCGCTGCAGGCCGGACTGTCGCCGCAACTGCTCGATGCGATACGCGCTGCGCTCGCGGCCGGCGGGCAGGTGCTGGTGTTCAAGAACCGTCGCGGTTACGCGCCGGTGCTGCTGTGCCACGACTGCGGATGGAGCGCGCAATGCAAGCGTTGCAGCACGCCGTCGCAAGGCACGCCGATGACCGTGCATGGCGGCGGTCGCCGCCTGCAATGCCATCACTGCGGCGCGCGGCAGGGCGTGCCACCCGCATGTCCGGATTGCGCCAGCCTGATGCTGCAACCACAAGGCGTCGGCACCGAACGCCTCGAGGAATTACTGGCAGAACAATGTGCAGATGTGCCGGTGATCCGCATCGACCGCGGCAGCACGCGTCGCAAGGATGCGCTGCAACGGCATTTCGATACGCTCGGCGCGCAGCCCGGCATCCTTGTCGGCACGCAGATGCTGGCCAAGGGCCACGACTTGCCGAATCTCACGCTGGTGGCCGTGGTCGGCATCGATGAAGGTTTGTTATCGGCGGATTTCCGTGCCGGCGAAAAACTCGCACAGCTGCTGGTCCAGGTCGCCGGCCGTGCCGGCCGCGCCGAAAAACCCGGCGCGGTGTTGTTGCAGACGCACCATCCCGAGCATCCCTTGCTGCACACGCTGATCCATGGCGGTTACCACGCGTTTGCCGACGACGAACTCGCGCAACGCGAAGCTGCAGGTTTCCCGCCATTCGCACCGATGGCGCTGCTGCGCGCGGAAGCCAAACACGCCGACTTGCCGATGGCGTTCCTGCATGCGGCGAAGGGCGTTTTGCACAACGTATCGAGCAGAGTCTCTGCCGCGTCTGATTCGCAAGGCTCCTTGCAAACGAACGCAACCAAGGACATCGAACTCCACGGCCCTGTGACCGCGCCAATGCCCAAACGCGCCGGCATGCATCGCGCGCAACTGATCCTGTCCTCACCGAACCGCCGCAGCCTGCATGCGGCGCTCGATCACGCGCTCCCTCAAATCTACGAATTGCCCGAAGCGCGCAAGGTGCGCTGGTCGCTGGATGTCGATCCGATGGATCTGTATTGATTCTGTCCCATAACCGAAGCAGGTCCCGGTGGGACAATGAGTCATGAGCGTCCAATGAGCATTGCATGATCCAGGACGACCCGAAAAGCTCTCCTCATCTTGTCATCATCGGCGGCGGCTTCGCCGGGCTGTGGGCTGCGCGCGAACTGGCTCGCACGCCGATCCGAATTACCCTGCTCGATCGCGGTAATCACCATCTCTTCCAGCCGTTGCTTTACCAAGTTGCCACTGCCGGATTGTCGGCGCCGGACATCGCCGCGCCGTTGCGACACATCCTGCGGCGACAATCCAATGTCACCGTGCTGATGGCCGAAGCCGATGCCATCGATACCGCTAACCAGAGCATCCTGCTGCGCGAAGTTGCCGCGCTCGATTACGATTTCCTGCTGATCGCGACCGGCGCGACGCATGCCTATTTCGGCCACGACGACTGGGCCGCGCACGCACCCGGATTGAAGACGCTCGACGATGCGCTGTCGATCCGGCGTCGCATCTTGTCGGCGTTCGAGCATGCTGAAGTCGAAACCGATCCTGCAAAGCGGCGCGCCTTGTTGACCTTCGCCATCGTCGGCGGCGGACCGACCGGCGTGGAGCTGGCTGCAACACTGGCGGAGATCGCGCGGCACACATTGCGTAACGAGTTCCGCCGCATCGACCCGCGCGATGCGCGCGTGTTGCTGATCGAAGCCGGCCCACGCATCCTGGCCGCGGTTCCGGACGTGTTGTCGCAGAAAGCGCGCAAGCAACTCGAGAAGCTCGGCGTCGAGGTTCGCGCCGGATCACCCGCCACGCGCATCGACGCCGATGGCGTCTGCATCGGGGACTAACCGATCGCCGCGCGCACGGTGTTATGGGCCGCTGGCGTCGCTGCCTCGCCGCTGGCGCAATCGCTGCGCGTGCCGCTGGATCGCGCCGGCCGTGTCCTGGTCAAACCGGACTTAAGCGTGCCGGGGCATCCACGGGTGTTCGTCGCCGGCGATCTTGCAGCGCTTTTGCAATCCAATGGCAAGCCCGTCCCCGGTGTCGCTCCCGCGGCGAAGCAGATGGGCAAGCACATCACCAGGATGATCCGCGCGCAACTCGCCGGTATCGCGATGCAGCCGTTTCGTTACCACGATTTCGGCAACCTCGCCACCATCGGCCGCCGCGCCGCAATCGTCGACCTGCACGGCTTGCGCTTCAGCGGCTTCCCTGCGTGGGCGTTCTGGCTGGCCGCGCGCATCTTCTTCCTGATCGGCTTCCGCAACCGCATGGTGGTGATGATCGACTGGGCCCGGTCGTACTGGAGCTACCAGCGCAGCGCGCGCATCATCCTCGGTCGCTGCCAAGACTAACCTCGGCCGCGATCCACGAGGCAGGCGTAACAACCGCGGCGCGCGTTGTGGACGTGCAGGTAGGACACGCGCGAATCAGCGAAGAAACGCACGATCAACATCTCGAGATCGCTTCCTTCCACCACCTCCGCATCGCGCATCGATCCTTCCTTGTCATACGCGCGCACGGACAGCAGGCGCGCTTGCTGCTGTTCGGGGATGTGGTTGCGTACGGCGACACTCGCCTGTGCCGATTCCCGCACGAAGATGGGTCCGCTCGATCGATAAGGGCTGTCGACGGGGTGATGCTCGAACGGGAGCAGCAACAATGATTCCCCGGGTTCGGCGTCCTGCAGCGTCACCCGGCACGGAAATCCGGGTTTGGCGTCGGCAATGCGGCGTTCGATGCCGCCTTGTTGCAGCCTCGCGGCATCCAGACCGAACAGCGGCCGGAAAGACTCCAACGGCAGCCCGCGGATGATGTAGTCCATATCGTGCTCCTGCCGGAAAGACATGCAGGCTAGTCGCCCGCCCTGCCTGGCGATATCCGAATCGTGCACACAAAAAAACGGCCCGATTTCCCGGGCCGTCTGGATTTCAGTACCACGGCGAAGTCGCTCAGGCGACGAACAGCGCTTTCATTTTCTTCAACGCGTTGGCCTCGACCTGGCGGATGCGTTCGGCGGAGACGCCGTACTCGTCGGCCAGTTCCTGCAGCGTGATCTTGCTGTCGTCATCCAGCCAGCGGCGCTTGATGATGTCGCGCGAGCGGGCATCGAGCTGGCTCATGCCTTCGCGCAGCAGTTCCAGCTTGTTGTCTTCGCTGTCGGTGCGCTCGTAGGCCTGCGAGGGATCTTCCTCGCGCGCCATCAGGTACGCGGCCGGCGACGGCGGGGCGTGGTCGTCGTCGTCGTCGCTGGGCGCATCGAAACCGATGTCGCGGCCGGACAGGCGCGACTCCATTTCCAGCACGTCGCGCTCGGTGACATTGAGGTCCTTGGCGACCGCGCGGACTTCGGCGGCATTCAACCAGCCCAGACGCTTCTTGGACTTGCGCAGGTTGAAGAACAGCTTGCGCTGTGCCTTGGTGGTGGCGACCTTGACGATGCGCCAGTTCTTGAGGATGAACTCGTGCATCTCGGCACGGATCCAGTGCACGGCAAACGACACCAGGCGCACGCCGACGGTCGGGTCGAAGCGCTTGACCGCCTTCATCAGGCCGATGTTGCCTTCCTGGATCAGGTCGCCCAGCTGCAGCCCGTAGCCGCTGTAACCGCGGGCCACGTGCACCACGAACCGCAGGTGCGAGATCACCAGTTCACGCGCCGCCTCCAGGTCGTCGCCCTCGCGAAAGCGTTTGGCCAGCGCCTGTTCGTGCTCGACGGACAGGACCGGGATCTGGTGCACCGCGCCGATGTAGGCGTCCAGCGAGCCGAGTGCGCTGGGGATCGGCAGGTTGTTGGGGACCAGGGCAGTGTTGGAGAGTGCGTTCATGGGCTCGATTTTAGCAGTGTGCACCTATGAGTGCTTACGTCCGGAATAGTTCCCAGCGTTGCATTCATGGAATATTGGATGGTCATAATTCAGGCTCGGTTTGACGGTCGGGATGAACCGGTCGCGACACAAGTTCTACCAACGCCTTTATCCAAATCTGCTCAGCGCCATGCCGTAGAGCGTCCTTCGACAGGCCCAGGATGAGCGAAGTTTGCTCTACTGCTTTTGATGGCGCCGTGACCGGCGGCCAACATCAACGATTGACGCCGCGTGCCACCGCCCAGTCGTACAACGCGACATCCGCCGCGTGGTGCTCGCGGAACGGGATCGCAGGACCGGATCGATGACGTAGCGCTCACTGTCGCGGTCCGGGTTGGCCAGCACGACGGACGCCGCAGACTCGCCGCCCAGGTATTTGCGGGTGAACTCGACAAAGTCCGCGTCGTATCGCTCGGTAATGTCGATGAAGTCGAAGTGCGCCGGGGCGAACCCCCACAGGTATTGCCGGTACAGATTGCGCATCTCCGGCCCCAGGCAGAAACGCTCCAGCGACCAGCCTTCCGAGACGACGCGATTGCACAGCGGCTGCGCGGGATCACCACCGGCGTAATCCCTGCGCCTATAGTGGTAATGGGAAATGACGCGCTCGACCGGATCCGGTAACCAGGTCGCTTAGCACGCGGGGCTGCTGCGCAAGGCAAGTCGATATTTCACCGGAAGGAAGTGGCCGTGAATCGCTTCGATGTCGCGCGCAATCCGTGGGCCGGCCACCAGTCCGTCGGCCAGCGCAGCCAGTTCCCTTCGGCCGCGGCGTATCTGCATTGGCGGTGCAGCGTAATCCTCGACCAGCCGGGAACCGTAGTGCGCGCGCAGGGCGATAACGCCTGAATTAAGCCGAGCCGCGAAGCGGCTTCGGCTTGAATGAATTGTTAGGCACCACTGACGGGATGCCAGAACGAGATGTCTGGAGGGCCGGCCAAGAACGAGCTGGCACTATTGATGAAAGCTTGAATGTGGGGTTTTTGCATGTGTGAGCCGAGGAACAACTCCTGACTCGGCCAGCGCTCAATCAAGGTGATTTTGGTCTTGTCCGAGGCGTCTTGGATGACAGTAATGCCACCACACTCGGGTTCTGATGCTTGAACTGTCGCGGCGAGCTTGGAAATCTCGGTGAGTGCTTTCTGCTCCTGACCGGGCTGAGCGGAATACTTCACGAGCACGACAACGCCGGGCGCGCGTGATGCGGTTTGTGGCGAAGATGCCGGCATAGAACTGCACGACGTGAGCGCTGCCGTAAGAAAGGCCGTTAACCAGAACTTCATGGGCGAAACTCCTTGGGTAGTGGTGCCTAACGCCTGAATTAA
>JAJAYW010000041.1 GCA_026786005.1 Lysobacter sp.
ACATTGTCGCGGCCGGCATCGCCGACAAGTGCGAAGTGCAGGTCAGCTATGCGATCGGCGTCGCCGAGCCGACTTCGATCTCGGTGACCACGTTCGGCACCGGCAAGATCGACGATGACAAGATCGAAAAGCTGATCCGCAAGCACTTCGACCTGCGTCCGTACGGCATTGTCAAGATGCTCGATCTGATCCACCCGATGTATCAAATCACCGCCGCCCACGGTCACTTCGGCCGCAAGCCGAAAGACATCAGCTACGTCGACGCGGCGGGCAAGAAACACTCCGCCACCGCGTTCTCGTGGGAGAAGACCGACAAGGCCGACGAGCTGCGCAAGGATGCGGGGCTGAAGGAGTAATCGAAAAAACCTACCCTCTGCCGCTGACGGTAGAGGGTCGCCCATCGAGGGGCGCTGCAATCCCGCCGCACGCGCATCAAGCGTGCTCCACGGGAACAGGCTCGATGGTCGCAACACGTTTAACTGCGCCCGTTCAATGCGAGTCCCCATGCCCTGACAGGCACGCGGACTTTCAAACCAACGGAGTCATGCCATGAATGCTGTCGTCAAACCTGCCGCTAGCCAAGACCACGATTACAAAGTCTCCGACATGTCCCTCGGCGAGGCCGACTTTGGCCGCAGGGAAATCGATATCGCCGAGCACGAAATGCCGGGCCTGATGTCGATCCGCCAGAAACACGCCGCGGCCAAGCCGCTCAATGGCGTGCGCGTCACCGGCTCACTGCACATGACCATCCAGACCGCGGTACTGATCGAGACGCTGAACGACATCGGCGCCGACGTGCGTTGGGCGTCGTGCAACATCTTCTCGACGCAGAACCATGCGGCGCAGGCGATCGCCGCGACCGGCACGCCGGTGTTCGCGTGGAAGGGCGAGTCCCTGGAAGAGTATTGGGACTGCACGCTCGACGCGGTGACCTTCCCAGGTGGAAAAGGGCCGCAGCTGGTGGTCGATGACGGCGGCGACGTCACCCTGCTGATCCACAAGGGCTACGAACTGGAACAGGGCTCGACCTGGGTCGATGAGCCGGCGGCGTCGCACGAAGAGCAGATCATCAAGAACCTGCTCAAGCGCGTGGCGAAGGAGCGTCCCGGTTTCTGGACCAACGTGGTCAAGGACTGGAAGGGCGTGTCGGAAGAGACCACCACCGGCGTGCATCGTCTCTACCAGATCGCCGAACAAGGCAAGCTGCTGGTGCCGGCAATCAACGTCAACGACTCGGTCACCAAGTCCAAGTTCGACAACCTCTACGGCTGTCGCGAGTCGCTGGCCGATGGCCTCAAGCGCGCGATGGACGTGATGCTGGCCGGCAAGGTGGCGGTGGTGTGCGGCTATGGCGACGTCGGCAAGGGTTGCGCGCATTCGTTGCGTGCGTACGGCTCCCGCGTCGTCGTCACCGAGATCGATCCGATCAATGCGCTGCAGGCATCCATGGAAGGCTTCGAGGTCAACACCGTCGAGAGCACGCTCGGTCGTGGTGACATCTACGTCACTACCACCGGCAACAAGGACGTGCTGACCATAGAACACCTGAGCCAGATGAAGGACCAGGCGATCGTCTGCAACATCGGCCACTTCGACAACGAGATCCAGGTCGATGCGCTGAATGAATTGAAGGACGTCACCAAGCTCAACATCAAGCCGCAGGTCGACAAGTACACGTTCGCCGACGGCCGCGCGATCTTCCTGCTGGCCGAAGGCCGCCTGGTGAATCTGGGTTGCGCCACCGGCCATCCGAGCTTCGTGATGTCCAATTCATTCTCCAACCAGACGCTGGCGCAGATCGACCTGTGGGCCAACAAGGACACGTACGAGAACAAGGTCTACATCCTGCCGAAGAAGCTCGACGAGGAAGTCGCGCGCCTGCACCTGGACAAGATCGGCGTGAAGCTGACGACGTTGACGAAGGAACAGGCAGAGTATCTGGGCGTGTCGGTGGATGGTCCGTACAAGCCGGAGCATTACCGCTACTGAAGCGGGAAGTGGGAAGTGGGGAGTAGGACAGCCGCATGTCATTGAATCCTGGACACTACAAGTTGGAGGTCTGGCAGGAAGCCATGCGGTTGGTCCGAAGGGTGTATGTCGTTTCAGAACAGATGCCGGACAAGGAACGTTTTGGTTTGCAGACCCAGTTGCGGCGCGCTGCAATCAGTGTTCCTTCCAATATCGCGGAAGGCGCGGCGCGTGGCGGCAAGATCGAATATGCGCTTTCTACAGATAGCCCGGGGTTCTCTCATGGAACTGGATACGCAACTCTGGCTGTGTCAGGACCTTGGGTACTTCGGCTATGACGAACCGCTCAAGGAAGCGATGCAATCCGTATTCGTGAAATTGAATGGCTTGATTCGTTCCAAGAAACCAGGGACCAGCAGCAAGTGAACTCCACTCCCCACTCCCCACTCCCCACTCCCATCTCTTTCGAGTTCTATCCGCCCAAGACCGACGAGCAACGCGCCCAACTGGACCGCACCGCGGTCAAGCTCAAGGCACGCAATCCGGAATACGTGTCGTGCACGTTCGGCGCCGGCGGCTCCACGCTGGAATACACGCCTGAAACCATCGAGCGCCTGCACCACACGCACGGGCTCGACGCCGCGCCCCACGTGTCGTGCGTCGGCGGCACCTGCGCCGAGCTTGGCGAACTACTCGAGCGTTACAAGTCGATGGGCTGCCGGCGAATCGTTGCCTTGCGCGGCGACCTGCCCTCGGGCATGGGCCATACCGGCGATTTCCGCTATGCGACCGAACTGGTTGAGTTCATCCGCCGCGAACACGATGGCTTCTTCCACATCGAAGTCGGTTGTTATCCCGAGACACATCCGCAAGCCGACGATGCGCTTGCGGACCTGCGCCACTTCAAGGCCAAGATCGACGCCGGCGCCGATGGCGCGATCACCCAGTATTTCTACAACGCCGATGCGTACTTCCGTTTCGTCGACGATGCGCGCCGTCTGGGCGTCGTTGTGCCGATCGTGCCCGGCATCATGCCTATCTCCAACTTCGCGCAGCTGAAGCGTTTTTCCGAATCCTGCGGCGCCGAAATCCCGCGCTGGATCGGCAAGCGCGTGCAGGCCTATGGCGATGATGTCGATGCAATCCGTGAATTTGCCGCGGACTTGGTGGCATCGCTCTGCCGACGATTGATTGAAGGCGGTGCACCGGCATTGCACTTCTACACGCTGAATTTGTCGAAACCGACGCTGAACGTATTGTCGAAAATCAACTGAGTTCGGCTGCGATTCAGTCCTGGGTCTCAAATCACACATGGCGTTGACGGGGCAACGCCAATCATCGCGGCACCCAAACACGTTCGTTGGTTGCCATGAAAACTCTCCCGCTTGCAACGCTCGCCGCCACCTTGATGCTCGCTGCGACGCCCTATTCGCAGCCGGTCAACGCAGGCACCGCGTTGCAGCGTTGCCAAGGTGCGGACGGAACCGTGATGTACACGGACAAGGCCTGCGGTGCATTGGGCGCCACGGCGACGCCGATCTCGGGCGGGTTGATGTCGCGCATCGCGCGCGAGGAAGCGATGTCGGGAAATACGGATACCCTCGGCGCATTCGACCCAAATGACATGGCGACGGCCTCGGTCGGCAGGCGCTCACCGTCGGGTGGTTGCGCACGCACGCCGACGCAGCTGGCGATGGATCTGCGTGGTGCGTTTGCACTGGGCGACATCAACCGGATTGCGGAGAGTTATCACTGGACGGGCCTGTCTCACCAGGCCGGACAACGCATCATGGAACGCCTTGACCAGCTCACGGGCAAGCAGATCACCGATGTCGATTATTTCAACGCTCAGATCCAGACGGCTGGCCTCGGTGGTTACGACGTGGCCAGTACGGGCAACACTTATGGCGGCAGCGAAGGCGTGATGCAGGTGCGATTTGGCACTGGTGCATCGACCACCGTGACCGACTTCAATGTCGAAAAGTATTCGAACTGTTACTTCGTCAAATTCTGAGCTTGTGGCGCGCCTGCATTATTCAGGAATCGCACTTTCAGGAAGCCGCCGACGACGCTAGTCTGCGCATGTGATTCGATCCCTCCCGATAGTGATGCTGATGACGGCTATCTGCTGGCCGTCGTCTGTATTTGCGCAAGTGAAACGTTGCGCCTCGGCAGATGGCACCACCGTCTATACCGATCGGCGCTGTGAGGACATCGGCGCCATTGAGCGCTTGCCCAGGGATCACCTTGCAAGCGGCTTGGCGCGGCCCTATAGGGGCGGATGCGCGCGCACGTTGCAGGACCTCGTCTTCGAGATGACCTCCGCGATCGACGGGAGGGACGTCAATCGTCTGGCCAGCGTGGTGCATTGGGTCGGCGTGTCAACGCGCAACGGTTACAGCCTGATGCGGCGTCTCGACACGATTGCCAATCGACCGTTGGTCGATATCGTTTCGGTGACGCCACGCGCGCCGGGCGACCTTGATGGCGACTATTACCCGCAGACCACGGTGCGCAATGCGCCGGTGGCGTTGCGCGTGGAACAAACGTTGAGCAACGGCAGCACGCCCTCGCGCACGGTGTTCGGGCTGCAGCGCCACCTAGGTTGCTGGTGGATACGGATGTAGGCACACGCGGCACGGGCCCGACTTCCGGCAAAATGGCGGCCTCGCCGCGAACGGATGACCCCCGATGCAATACCCCGAATGGATCTGGCACAACGGCGCGATCAAGCCCTGGGCCGACGCGACCACGCACGTCATGGCGCACGCGCTGCACTATGGGTCATCGGTGTTTGAAGGCATCCGTTGTTACGACACCGCAAACGGTGCGGCGATCTTCCGCCTCACGGACCACAACCGTCGGCTGCTGGCATCCGCCAGGATCTACGACATGCCGATGCCGTACGACGTCGAGCAGCTCAATACCGCCTGCCGCGACGTGCTCAAGGCCAATCACTTCGGCAAGGCGTACTTGCGTCCGATCGCATTCCGCGGACTGGGCGGTTTTGGCTTGTCTGCGGATACACCGACCGATGTCGCCGTCGCCACCTGGCAGATGGGCGCGTACCTGGGCGATGGCGTGCTGGAACAGGGCATCGATGCCTGCGTCTCGAGCTGGCAGCGGTTTGCACCCAACACGCTTCCCGCCGGGGCGAAAGCCGGCGGCAATTATTTATCTGGACAACTGGTTGCGCGGGAAGCGCGTCGCCTCGGCTTCGGCGAAGGCATCGCGTTGGCGTCGACCGGTTTGTTGAGTGAAGGCGCCGGGGAAAATCTCTTCCTGGTCTTCGAGGGCGCCCTGCACACAACGCCGATCAGCGCGGCACTGCTCAACGGCATCACCCGCAACACCATCATCCGGCTGGCACGCGACGCCGGGATTGAAGTGGTTGAACGCGACCTGCCGCGCGAATATCTGTATCTGTGCGACGAACTCTTCATGTGCGGCACGGCGGCCGAAATCACGCCGATCCGTTCGGTGGATGGACGCCAGGTCGGCACCGGCAAGGCCGGCCCACTGACACAGCAGATGCAGGCGTTGTTCTTTGGCCTGTTCGACGGCAGTACGCCCGACACATACAAGTGGCTGGAGCCGGTGGAAAGCTGATCGAATCTCGAACCGACGAGTTCGTAGGGCGGGTCTTGACCCGCCAAATGACAACACCGCAATACCGGCCGAGTTGATACCGCCGAGTGGCGATGGCGGGTCAAGAGCCGCCCTGCGTTGTTTCCGGCGCAAACGTCAGCGTCGCGATGACGCCGTTTTCTTCGCCCGGCACTACGCGCACGTTCCAGTGATAGAGCGCGCACAGCCGGCGGACGATCGACAAGCCGATACCCGCACCCTGCGAATGCTCCGCATGGCTGCCGCGATAGCCGCGTTCGAACAGCCGCGCGGCGTCTTCCGCACTCAAGCCCGGACCGGAGTCGATCACCTCGACGGCGTTCGCCAGCAAGCGGACGATGACCCCGCCCGCGGTGGTGTATTTGACGCCGTTGCCAATGAGATTCCCCAGCGCGACGGCGACGGCAGCTTCCGGTGCATCGACCATCAGGCCGCGCTCGCCTTCCAGGCGCAGCGTCAACGGCTTGCCGCCCAGCTGCGCGCGATGCAGGTCCAGCAACTGTTCGGCGACCTTGCCGACATCGGTAGTGCCATGTCCGCGTTCGCTACGCGACAGCAGCAGCAATGCGTTGATCAGGTCGGTGCATTGTTGTTCCGCGCGCTGGATGCGCAACAGTCGTGTGCGCATTTTTTCATCGAGTTCGGGCTGGCTCAACAGCAATTCCGACGCGCCGCGGATCACCGCCAGCGGCGTGCGCAATTCGTGGCTGACGTCGGCGTTGAACTCGCGGTCGCGCTGCACCACTTCGGTCAGGCGTTCGGCGTAATCGTCCAGCGCCGCGGCCAGCTGCCCCACTTCGTCCTCGGGAAAATGCGTGGCCAACGCTTCGGGTTCCACGCTGAGGCCCGACAGCTTCAACCGTCGCGCAAGCTCCGACACCGGGCTCATGACCCGTGACGCGGCCCACCAGCCGACCAGCAGCGACAACAGGGTGAAGCCGATCACCGCGCCGTAGATCCAGGTCTTGAACTGCCGTTCGCCCAATGTCGCCTGGCTCATGTCGTAGGCCAGGAAAAACCACTGGTCCGGCGTCTTGCGTACCGCAAGCTTGTAGGAGAAAGGCGAGCCGTCGGCGTTGCGGCCACTCAGGCTGTGGATGCCGTCGGACAGGTCGAACCAGTCCGGCTGCTCGGCCCGAAGCGCCTGGAACTTGTCGCTCGTCACCACCCGCGCAAACATCTGCTGCACGGGCAATTCGGGATTGACCTTGGGGTTGTCCAGGTACCGGCGCGCGAATTCGTCGATGTTGCGGTTCATGACGTCTTCGACCAGATCGTTCTCGACCCGGGTCCGGGTCCAGTTGGTCGCGAACGCGAACAGCGCCGTCAGCCCGAACCCGAGGATGACGAACGAAAGGATGATGCGGCTGCGCAACCGCCGCCGGTAGCGCGCGGGACGCCGCGAGGTGGTCGGCTCCAACTGGGCAGGCCCCAACTGGGCAGAATCAGCTGCCGGCATCGGGCTCGGCGATGCGATAACCAATGCCGTGGCGGGTCTGGATGAACTGCGTCGGGAACGGCTTGTCAATGACCGCACGCAACCCATGGATGTGCACGCGCAACGAATCGGAATCCGGCAATTCCTCGCCCCACACGCGCGTCTCGAGTTCCTGGCGGGTGACCACGGCGGGCGCCGCTTCCATCAACGCCTGCAGGATCTTCAGGGCAGTCGGATTGAGCTGCAGCAGCTTGCCGCCGCGCCGGACTTCGAGCGTATCGAGGTTGTACTCGAGATCGGCCACTTCCAGCACCCGGCTCTGCACGCCGCGGCCGCGGCGCGAGAGTGCGTTGAGGCGGACTTCGACTTCCTGCAAGTCGAACGGTTTGATCAGGTAGTCATCGGCGCCGGAATCGAAACCGGCCAGTTTGTTGTCCAGCGTGTCGCGCGCGGTCAGCATCAGCACCGGCGTCTGCTTGCGCGCCTCGTTGCGCAATTTGCGACACACCTCCAGCCCGTCCAGGCCCGGCAGGCTGAGGTCGAGCACGATCGCATCGAAGTCGTTGACCACGGCCAGATGCAGGCCGGTGACGCCATCGGCGGCGAAATCCACGGTGTGTCCGCGGTCTTCGAGGTAGTCGCCCAGATTGGCGGCGATGTCCTGGTTGTCTTCGATGACGAGTATGCGCATCAGGCGGTTCCATGAAGGGGAGTCAGGCGTTCGACCGAATGTCGACGCGCCGGTTCCAATGAGTGGCGCCAATTCTGGCACAGCACGCACGGCGACCCGGGTGAGCATGCAGACAAAGAAAGGCCCAAGCGACAAATGCCGCTTGGGCCAAAAGGTATTGCCCCGATTACCGTAACCCGCTTCGCAATCAGCAACAGACCGACGTGGAGGAGACAGAACTGCGGTCGGGAAAGACTACGCGAGGGGCGATTAAATCCCAGTTAAATTCGATGTTATTTTTCGGTTAATTTGCAAGGCATCTCGCTCTTGCGCTTGCTCGGAGCAATGGGCGATTTCTGGCTTTTAGCAATGTGTTCGACGATTTTGCCTGCAATATCGACGCCACTGGCCGCTTCAATCCCTTCCAGTCCCGGAGACGCATTGATCTCCAGGATCAGCGGTCCCCGCTTCGAGCGAATCAAATCCACGCCGGCCACACCCAGGCCGATGACCCGCGCCGCACACAGCGCAACCTGCTGCTCCGCCGGGGTCGCCTTGATCGCCTTGGCAGTACCGCCGCGATGCAGGTTGGATCTGAAGTCGCCGCTGGGAGCCTGTCGTTTCATCGTCGCCACCACCTGGTCGCCGACCACGAAACACCGCAGGTCCGCTCCTTTCGCCTCCTCGATGAACTCCTGCACCAGGAAGTTCGCATAC
>JAJAYW010000042.1 GCA_026786005.1 Lysobacter sp.
GGAGAGGGGAGAGGGGAGAGGGGAGACGTGATTACAAAATATCAAAGCGCTGCGCTCGCCTTGCCCATCTCCCCTCTCCCGTCTCCCCTCTCCCGGCTTTAAACCACGCGGGCGCGCAACAAGTCATGAATATTGAGTGCGCCGACGACGCGGCGGTCGGCATCGACTACCAGCAGCGCATTGATCTGGTGGGCTTCCATCAACTGCGCAGCTTCGACGGCGAGTTGGTCGGGGTCGATGGTCTTGGGTGCGCGTGTCATCACGTCTGCGATCACCGTTGAGCGCATGTCGATGGCGGCATCGTCCAGCGAGCGGCGCAAGTCGCCATCGGTGTAGAGCCCGAGCAGGCAGTCGTCGCCATCGACCACCGCGGTCATGCCCAACCGCTTGCGGCTCATCTCCACCAGCGCTTCGCTCAAGGTCGCGGTGCCGCGTACCTTGGGAACTTCATCGCCGCGATGCATCACATCGCGGATGTGCAGCAACAACCGGCGGCCCAGCGAACCGGCCGGATGCGAGCGCGCGAAATCCTCGGCGGTAAAGCCGCGTGCTTCGAGCAATGCGACCGCCAACGCATCGCCCATCGCCAGTCCGGCGGTGGTGCTCGAGGTCGGCGCCAGGTCCAGCGGGCAGGCCTCGGCGGGTACGCTGACATCCAGATGCACATCGGCCTCGCGCGCCAGCGTCGACTGCGGCTTGCCGGTCATCGCGATCAATTTGTTGCCTTGCCGGCCGAGGACCGGCAGCAGCATCAGCAGTTCTTCGGTTTCGCCCGAATACGACAGTGCCAACACGATGTCCGCATCGATGATCATGCCGAGATCGCCGTGGCCGGCTTCACCCGGATGCACATAGAACGACGGCGTGCCGGTGGAAGCGAATGTCGCTGCGATCTTGCGCGCGACATGGCCGGACTTGCCCATGCCCAGACAGACCACGCGGCCCTGCGTCGCCAGGATCAGGCGGCAGGCGTCCGAGAAGGCGCCATCAATGCGCGATGCGACGGCATCCAGCCCACGCGCCTCGATCTCGATGACGCGGCGGCCGCTGGCGGCGAGGGTGTCGCTGTCGACGGTCTTGCCATCGGCAATAGAGCCGTGGATCTTGGGGGGAGAATCGTTCGCCATTTCGAAGACGCGGGCTTTCCGCTAGGCTAATCGTTCGATTTTACGCGCATCGTCCTGCAAAAGCCCGCAGCGCGCGGCTCCCTCCGCAGCAACAGTCCGCGTTGTCCATGCGGCTTTCCAGAAGACACCATGACTCCAGACCTCATTCGCCAGCTGATCGAAACCGGTCTTCCCGGTTCAAAAGCCACGGTATCCGGCGATGACGGTGTGCATTTCGAGGCAACGGTCGTGGCCGAGGATTTCCGCGGAAAGTTGCCGCTTGCGCGTCATCGCATGGTCTACGCCACGCTGGGCGAGCGCATGGGCGGCGAGATCCATGCGCTTGCGCTGCGCACGCTGACGCCCGACGAAACCAATCCCGAATCCTAGGGCGGGTCTTTACCCGCCTATCGTAAAATCCCCGGGGCAAGGCCCCCCCCACAGGCCATACCATGCAAAAGATCGTGATCGAAGGCGGCGTGCCGTTGCACGGCGAGGTACAGATTTCCGGCGCAAAAAATGCCGTGTTGCCGATCCTTTGCGCGACCCTGCTCGCGGACGGGCCGGTCGAGATCGGCAACGTGCCGCATCTGCACGATGTGGTCACGACGGCAAAGCTGCTCGGCGAGCTCGGCGCCGGCATCACCATCGATGAAGGCACGATCGAATTCGATGGGCGGCGGCGCAAGGGCAGCGGCATCGTGGTTGATCCGCGCAGCGTGCGCAGCCATATCGCGCCGTACGAGTTGGTCAAGACCATGCGCGCATCGATCCTGGTGCTGGGGCCGCTGTTGGCGAAATACGGCGCGGCGGAAGTGTCGCTGCCGGGTGGTTGCGCGATCGGCTCGCGGCCGGTCGACCTGCATATCAAGGCGATGCAGGCGCTGGGCGCGGAGGTCACGGTCGAGCACGGTTTCATCAAGGCCAGCGCAGCGCGACTCAGGGGCGCGGTCGTGCGTTTCGACGTGGTCAGTGTCGGCGCCACCGAGAACGCGTTGATGGCCGCATCGCTGGCCGCGGGCACGACGGTCATCGAAAACGCGGCGCTGGAGCCGGAGATCGTCGATCTCGCCGACTGCCTGATCGCATTGGGCGCCGATATCGAAGGCGCCGGCACCTCGCAGATTGTCATCCGCGGCGTTGAACGCCTGCGCGGCGGCACGCATTCGGTGTTGCCCGATCGCATCGAGACCGGGACGTTCCTGGTGGCCGCGGCCATGACCGGTGGCCGCATCACCACGCTCAAGTCGCGGCCGGACACGCTGCACGCCGTGCTGGAACTGCTGCAAGAAACGGGCGCCGTGATCGAGACGCAAGATGACCGCATCACGCTGGACATGCGCGGGCGTCGACCGCGCGCGGTCAGTTTCAGCACCGCGCCGCATCCCGCGTTCCCGACCGACATGCAGGCGCAATTCATGGCGATGAACTGCATCGCCGATGGCGTCGGCACCATCGCGGAGACGATCTTTGAAAACCGGTTCATGCATGTGCAGGAATTGCAGCGTCTAGGCGCCGATATCCACATCGATGGACATACGGCGACCGTGCATGGCATTGCGCAACTTAGCGGCGCACCGGTGATGGCGACCGACTTGCGTGCGTCGGCCTCACTGGTTCTTGCGGGCCTGGTGGCCGAAGGCGAAACCATCATCGACCGGATCTACCACCTCGATCGCGGCTACGAGAACATTGAGGAAAAGCTCAGCGGCCTTGGGGCAAGAATTCGTCGCGTGAGCGCGTAATCCGAATGAATACACAACCACGATTAGCGTGACATCGGCCATTGGGCACACAACAAAAAACCCCGCGATGCGGCGTTTTGTTGAAGGCGGAGAGAGTTTTATTGAAGGGCGGGAGGGCGCTCAGCGCACCGACTTGATCCGCAGATCGATCTCATCCTTGCCGTTCTTGCGTTGCAGGATGCGCGCCGGTACCGGCAATCCGTCCACCACCCAGGCAATCGTTTCCTTGTTGCCGTCGGTGCGCGAGACCTTGGTTGCCTGCTGCTGCTTGCCATCGACGGTAATCGCTTCCTTGCCGGCGACGTGGTAGGTCAATTGCTTGACCCGGCCGTCTTCGACCAGGCGGTAGTTGAGCGCCTTGCCGGCCGGAACGTCGCGTGCGAGCGCCAGGTTCAGCAGCATCGCGTCCAGATCGCCTGGCTGAAGCTTCAACGGCCCGGCGCGATCGGGCTTTACATCGCCGCTCCAGCGCGCTTCACCCTTGGCCCAGTCGTACGTTGCGTTCTTGTTGACCTTCTTGATCAACAGATGGGTGGAATCCGTTCCCGACAGTGGGCGCCACTGGCCATCCCTGTCCTCGAACGTGGTGCTCTGCGTCAGCTGCGCCAGGGTGTTCTTGATGTTGAGCGTGTACTTCCAGCGATTGGCGCCGGCGGCGGTCAACGTCATCTGGCCATTGGCCGCCATGCCCATGAAGCTGGCCTGGTAATCGGCGGTGAACGGTTTGATCGCCAGCGCCGGTGCGCATGCCACCGCCATCACCGCGGCGACGGCGATACGGCTCGCGAATGTCTTGATTGCCATGCTCAGTTGACTCCCTTGTATTCGACCAGGCGCAGATCGAGGCTATCTTGCCCGTTCTCGCGTTGCAGGATCCGGATGGGCGTGGGCACGCCGGAGGCGACCCACAAAATTGTTTCTTCCGCGCCGCTTTGCACGCGGTTCACGCGCATCGCGTTGTAGCCAAGCTCATCGACAACCATGTTTTCCTGCTGCGCGGCAACCATGTAATCGTGATTACGCACGCGGCCATCGTCGACGAAGCGGTAATGCAGGGTTTTACCCGGTTGCGCGTCGCGGATGATCGCCAAGTTGATCAGCAATCCACTCATGTCGCCGTCCTGCAGCGCAATCGCGCCGCGGCGTGTTTTCTTGACATCACCCTGCCAGCGCGCCGTCTGTACGTTCCAGTCGTAGACGCCGACATTCTTTTTTCCGCTGAACAGTGCGCGGCGGACCGTGCTCTGGCTCAGCGGTCGATACTTATTCCCCGCAACATCGAACAGCGTGCTCTGCTCGATGTTGATGCCGGTCAAGCCGGCCAGCCCGCGCGTGCCGCGGATACCCAAGTCGATGCGCCAACGCGCAGCATCACTTTTCACGACCTGCATCGTTGCATCACCGACCGGTTTGCCGTTGCGGTACACCTGGTAGGACGCGACGAACGGCTCCAATGCCGATGCGCGCCCGGCGGGTGCGAACAACAGCAAAGCCACGGCGGCGATGGAAAAAAAATGTTTCATCGGGATGGCAGACAGGACATGGCGATCAAGCGAGATTGCCCGCGCAATCTAGGTGTAACGGCGTAAACAGTGGATGACCGTCGATGACAATGACTCCATCGCGTTCAGTCAGGCGTCCGGCGCAGGTCAGTTGCAGGGTGGCCAGCAGCAAGGCGTGTTCGCCCGGCAGCACGCGCGCAGCCAGTGTTTCCGGGCTGTCGCCGGGTTGCACCGGCACCACCACCTGCGCCACCACCGCGCCCGCATCCAGTTCAGGAATGACGAAGTGGACACTGGCGCCGTGTTCGGCGTCGCCTGCTTCGATCGCGCGCGCGTGCGTGTGCAGCCCGCGATATTTCGGCAACAGTGAGGGGTGGATATTCAGCAGCCGGCCGCGGAAGCGTTCGACGAACGCCGTACTCAGGATGCGCAGGTAACCCGCGCAGATGATCCAGTCCGGTCTGCATTTATTGACTGCATCGGCCAGCTCGGCATCGAAGGCTTCGCGGAATGGAAAAGACTTCGCGTCCGCACTCCAGCGCAGATCGTTCGCGACCCGTTTCAATGCGGGCGCGCTGGGTTTGTCGGAAAACACACCGACGATTTCCGCGTCGAGCAAGCCCGCGTCAATCGCATCCAGCACCGCCTGTAAGTTGCTGCCGCGACCCGACGCGAGAATAGCGATGCGCGACATCCGCTTCATGTAGGAGCGCACCTGGGCGCGATGGGCTTTACCGGTATGGCTTCATCGCGCCCAAGTGCGCTCCTACAAACGAAGGAAGTCCCCGTGGGACAAAACACCCGGAGCATCAGCCGATCTGGACGCGTGATTCGCCCGTCGCCGTCACGACTGCACCGATCCGCCGATGCGCAAGACCGAGCCGGTCGAGATCGCTTTCAATCGCGGAGGCGTGCGAGGGCGGCACCACCAGCACGAAACCGACGCCACAGTTGAACGTGCGCCACATCTCCTCGTCCGCCACCGCGCCTTCGCGCTGCAGCCAGTCGAACACCGGCGGCAACACGATCGTGGAGGCGTCGATGTCGAGGCCGAGGCCGTCTGGAATCACCCGGACGATGTTTTCGGTCAGCCCGCCGCCGGTGATGTGCGCCATCGCGTGGATGGCCCGATCGGTTTCGTTGCTGCGCAGCAATTCGAGAATCGGTTTCACGTACAGCGCCGTCGGCGCCATCAGTGCATCGATCAGGGTCACGCCATCCAGGTCGACATCGCCGGGGCGGCCGGCGCGATCGAAGATGCGGCGGATCAGCGAGTACCCATTGGAATGCGGGCCGCTGGAGGCGATGCCGATCAGCAGGTCGCCGGCGCGCACGCTGGCGCCATCGAGCAAGTTTGATTTTTCCACTGCGCCGACAGTGAAACCGGCCAGGTCGTATTCGCCCGGCGCATACATGTCGGGCATCTCGGCGGTTTCGCCGCCGATCAATGCACAGCCTGCCAGTTCGCAGCCCCTGGCGATGCCGCCGACCACGGCCACCACCGTATCGACGTCGAGCTTGCCGGTAGCGAAATAGTCGAGGAAGAACAGCGGTTCGGCGCCTTGCACCAGCACGTCGTTGACGCACATGCCAACCAGGTCGATGCCGATGGTGTCGTGGCGATCGAACTGTTGCGCCAGTTTCAGCTTGGTGCCGACGCCGTCGGTACCGGACACCAGCACCGGCTCGCGGTACTTGCCAGACAGGTCGAACAGCGCGCCGAAACCGCCGAGCGCGCCCATCACTTCGGGCCGGAAACTGCGCTTGACCAAGGGCTTGATGCGTTCGATGACTGCGTTGCCGGCATCGATATCGACGCCGGCATCGCGGTAAGTGAGGGGGGTTGGCGTCGTCACGGCTGCTCGCGGGGGCGCTGGGACGGCGATTTTAGCAGTGCCGTGTGCGCCGACATGGACGTGGTGGCCCTGCTGCGGCACCATTTCGGCTTGGCAATGGCAAGGACGGATGATGCATCCAGCGATTCGGTGGGCGACGGGACTGCTATTGGCGCATGCGCTGCTGTTCGCGGGCGTGGCCTTGGCGCAGCGTGTCGAAGGTGATCGCGCCGTCGCGCAGGGCGTCTACGAAGCCGAGGTGCCGGTCAACGGGCAGGGCGCTGGCGAGCGCAATACCGGCTTCGCGCGCGCGCTGTCGCAGGTGCTCGGCAAGCTGTCCGGCGAACGCAACGCCGCCGCGCGGCCCGGCATTGGCCAGGAAATGCGCCGCGCCAGCGAATTCGTCAGCGGCTACGACTATCGCCAGGACGAGGGGCTGTCTTCCACCGGCGCCCCGACGTTCAAGACCACTTTGATCGTGCGTTTCGACCGCGAAAAGGTCGAGGCGATGGCCAGCACGCTGGGCGTACCGATCTGGCCACAGCCGCGGCCCAAGCCGGTGCTGTGGTTGGCCATCGACGATGGCAAAGGCGCGCGTCTGGTCGGCTTGCCGCAGACCAACGCCGCCAGGCCCGTGACGCAGCGCGCCATCGAGCGCGGTTACCGGCTCGGGCTGCCTGCGGGCAGTGCAGCCGAACAGGCAGCCGTTGGCGCGATCTGGCGCGGCGATGCCGCTGCCATCGCACGCCTGTCCGCGCGCTACAGCCCGCCGATGCAGTTGATCGGCAAGCTCTATCGCGGCAAGGGCGGCTGGACCGCCGACTGGACCTTCGTCGATCACGGCAAGGTGCTGGCGACCAAGTCGGTCACCGAAGGCGATGCGCGCCGGGCCATGGCGTCGGGCGCGGACGTCGCCGCCGACGCACTGTCGCGGAAGTACGCCAAGCGCAGCGCGGTGGGCCCGGCGGGCAGTTACCGCGTGGTGTTCACCGGCATCGACAGCGCCGACGATTACATCCGCCTGTCGGCTTATTTGCAGAAGCAGCCGCTGATTAGACGCATGACCCCGCTGCGGGCCGTCGGTAACACCGCCGAATTCCAGTTGGAGTTGTCGACCGGTGTGTCGGGGCTGAAACGCTCGGCCGAAAGCGAGGGCGTCATCGTCGGCGGCGACGGTGAACCGCCCGTGTTCCAGCTGCGTTGATGCACGATCCATCGATGAACGAACCGACCCATCCCGAACCGCTGGCGGAGATCGCCAGGCTCCTGCGCCGCGTGCAATGGGCCGCGATTGCATTCGCCGTGTTGTGGCTGGTGTGGATCCTGGCGCCGATCCTGACGCCGTTCGTGATGGCGGCATTGCTTGGCTGGCTGGGCGATCCGCTGGTGGACCGGCTCGAGCGCGCGGGTCGCTCACGCAACGTCGCGGTGACGCTGGTGTTCCTGGGCATGATCCTGCTGCTGGTGCTGGTGCTGGTGCTGGTGGTACCGGTGATCGAGGACCAGATCACCACGCTGATCCAGTCGTTGCCCCGTTATCGCGACTGGTTCATCGGCACCGCACTGCCGTGGATGGAACGCAAGACCGGCATGCAACTGACCGTGTGGCTGGACCTGGATCGCATCATCGAGTTGGTGCGCAGCCATTGGCAGGAGGCGGGCGGCGTTGCCGCCAGCATGCTGGGGTATCTGTCGCGATCGGGGTTTGCGCTGCTCGCATGGATCGCCAACATCGTGTTGTTGCCGGTGCTCACGTTTTTCTTCCTGCGCGATTGGGACGTGATGGTCGAGCGCGTCGCGGCGATGGTGCCGCGCAACCAGATCGATACCGTCCGCCGCCTGGCGCGCGAATCCAGCGAAATGCTCGGCGGCTTCCTGCGCGGTCAGTTCCTGGTGATGTTGATCCTCGGCGTGATGTACGGCTTGGGTCTGTGGTGGGTCGGGCTGGACCTCGGCATCCTGATTGGCGTGGTCGCGGGCATCCTGACATTCGTGCCGTATCTGGGCCCGGCGGCGGTGGTGGTGCTGGGCGGCATCGCAGCGGTGGTGCAATACGGCGACTGGAGACACATCCTCGGCGTGCTGGCGGTGTTTGGCATCGGCCAGGTCATCGAGAGTTACTGGCTGACGCCGAAGCTGGTCGGCGACCGCATCGGCCTGCATCCGGTGGCAGTGATCTTTGCGGTGCTTGCCGGCGGGCAGTTGTTCGGTTTCCTCGGCATGCTGCTGGCACTGCCCGTGGCGGCCGTCGCCAACGTGTTGCTCCGCTACGCGCACGAGCGTTACACGCACAGCCGTCTGTATGCGGGCGATGAGCCGGTGATCCTGCTCGATCCGTACGTGAGCAACGGCGGCATCGTCGTGACCGGATCGCAGGAGCCCGACAAAGAGTGACCGTTCCGCAGCTTCCGCTGGCACTGCGCTATCCGCCCGAACAACGTCTCGACACCTATGTGGCGCCACCCGACGGCGCCATCGCGCAACTGCATGCGTTGGCGACCGTGCCGCATTCGGACTGGCTGTTCCTGAGCGGGCCGGGCGGGGTCGGCAAGCGGCATCTTGCGTTGGCCGTGTGCGCGGACGCGGATGCGAACGGTCGTCGTGCAACGTATCTGTCGTTGAAGACTGCGATGGGGCGGGTGCGCGATGCGCTCGACGGGTTGGAAGGCAAAGATGTGGTGGCGTTGGACGATCTCGACGCGATCGCGGGTCATCGCGATGATGAAATTGCGT
Organism: Lysobacter sp.; assembly: GCA_026786005.1. Taxonomy (GTDB): domain Bacteria; phylum Pseudomonadota; class Gammaproteobacteria; order Xanthomonadales; family Xanthomonadaceae; genus JALYOU01. Next base: position 8,922 of record JAJAYW010000042.1, read on the forward strand.
TGTTCGATTTCCACAATCGTGCCCGTAGCAGCGGGGCCGGTGTGCTGTATGCATCGCAATCGACGCCGGATGCTTTGCCGCTGGTGCTGCCGGACCTGCGTTCGCGCTTGTCGCAATGCACGCGTATCGTGTTGCAGCCGCTGGACGATACCGGGCGTGGCGAGGTGTTGCGGCAACGTGCACAGCGGCGAGGCCTGCAGCTCGATGACGCGGCCATCGACTGGTTGCTGAAACGGGTCGATCGCGATCTCGCCAGCCTGACCGCGTGCCTCGACACGCTCGACCGCGCATCGCTGGCGGCGCAGCGGCGGATTACGGTCCCGTTCCTGCGGCAGGTGCTGGGCGTCGACGCGGATTCTTAGGATGCGGTGAGCGGAACGTCACTAGCGTGTCCGCTTTTTTTGTAGGAGCGCACATGGGCGCGATGGGGCTTTACCGGTAAAGCTCCATCGCGCCCAGGTGCGCTCCTACAGGACTTCTCAAGCTTTCTTCAGGAAACAGGTCTTCAGCACCAATCCCTTGACCTTGTCGGAGTTGCATTCGATCTCCTCGTCATCCGACGTCAGCCGAATGTTTTTGATCAACGTCCCGCGCTTCAGCGTCACGGATGTGCCCTTGACCTTCAGGTCCTTGATCACGACGACGGAGTCGCCATCAGCAAGCGGATTACCGTTGCTGTCTTTTACAAGAATGACGTCATCGCTCATCGGGTTGATCCTTGGATATGAGAATCGGAAGTGCGCAGGGTGGGTTTGACCCACCAGCCTTTCGCACCGGGGCGACGTCACATTACGAAGCGGCGGGTCAAGACCCACCCTACGGAATCCCGTCAGCCAGTTCCGCATTCAGCAGCGCCAATCGTTGCGGCGTGCCGACATCGGTCCAGCGATCTGGGTGAAGTTCACCGGTCACGCGTCCGCGTTTCATGGCGGCACGCAACAACGGCGCCAGTTTGAAACGTGGCGGTGTTTCATCAGCGCCTTGCACTTCACCGATGATTTCGCGCCAACCAACAAAGAGCGACGGGCGATAGACGCCGATGCCCGCGAACGTCCACCGGTGCGTACCATCGGATTCAACGAGACCATCGTCACGCAAGGCAAAATCACCGCGTGCGTTGTGCGCAGGGTTGTCGACCAGCACCAGATGCGCATCGCCGTCGAATGCTTTCGGCAAACGCGCGAAGTCGTGGTCGCTCCAGATGTCGCCGTTGACGGCGATGAACGGCTCGTTTGAATCACTTGCATCCCCAAGCAGCGGCATCGCGTGCCACATGCCGCCGCCGGTTTCCAGCGGCGTTGCGCCTTCGCAGGAATAATGAAGCTGCAGTCCCCACCGTGAGCCATCGCCGAGCGCTTCCGGGAACTGCTCCGCGAGCCAGGAGGTGTTAATGACGACTTCGTCCACACCGATGTCCGCGAGTTTCTCAAGTTGCCAGGCGATCAACGGCTTGCCGCCGGCACGCAGCAATGGCTTCGGTGTGGTGTTGGTCAGCGGCCGCATGCGTTCGCCTAGGCCTGCCGCGAGGATCAATGCTTTCATCGTGCCAGCGCCTTCATTCCCCGACCACGCCCGCGCGCAATCGCATCGCGGGCTTGACCTTGTGCTCGATCAGTTCCGCAAGCGGCGACAGTTCCGGATAGTTCGGCAACACCGCATCGAGGTAGCCGAAGAACCGCGGCACGTCGTGCAGGTATTTCGACTTGTGATCGCGATGATTCAGGCGCGCAAAGATGCCGATCACTTTCAGATGCCGCTGCACGCCGATCCAGTCGGCATCGCGGCGAAACCGTGCAAGGTCGGGAACGGGTAATCCAGCCTCGACGGCACGTGCGTGGTAACGATCCAGCCACGCATCGACGCGATCCTGCGGCCAGCTCAAGAAGGCATCCTTGAACAGGCAGGTCGGATCGTAGGCGATCGGGCCGCGCACCGCGTCCTGGAAATCCAGCACCGCGGGGCCGCCCTCGATCGGCATCAGGTTGCGCGGCATGAAGTCGCGATGCACCAGCACTTGCGGTTGCGCGAGCGCGGCATCGGTGAGGCGGCGGTAGACCAGGGCGAGCCGTTCCAGGTCGTCATAATCGAGCACCATGCCCAGGTGATGCCCGAGGAACCACTCCTCGAACAGTTTCAACTCGCGCACCAGCATCGGTTCGTCGTACGCCGGTAGTGTGGTTGGCACCGGGATCGATTGCAGCTTCAGCAATTGATCGATCGCGTCATCGAACAGCGTGTCGGCGTTATTCGAAGTGATCACGTGCAGATAGGTGTCGGCGCCAAGATCTTCCAGCACCAGGAATCCGGCATCGACATCGCGCGCGATCACCAGCGGTACGCGCACACCACCGCTTTCGAGCACATCACGCATCGCCAGCCATGGCCGCACATCTTCCTTGTCGGGTGGCGAATCCATGACGATCACGCTATTGGACGCAGCGTGTCCGACGGTGCGCCAGTAGCTACGGAAGCCTGCGTCCACCGAGGCGCGGACCAGTTCGATGGAGGGATCGTTGGTTGCCGTACGCGTCCAGGCCAGGCGAAGGGCATCACGGTTGGTTTCGGTCATGGGTGCAAATGTACTTCACGGACCATCTGGATGAGTCCCTGTGTCATTCCAGGGAATGCAAAGGCATGCATGGCTGCGAAGTCGTCATGCCGCCCGACGTATTCGATCGCTGGGAGTGGGTCCCGGCATTCGCCGGGATGACGACAAGGTGCGCGCTTCCAATAAAAACGCCCCGCAGTGCGAGTGCGGGGCGTTGGATGGTTCGAAACACCTCAGCGCCGCGGCAGCAGCAGGGTGCGCTTACGCCGGAACAGGCTGACGATGAGCAGGATCACGATCGCGCCCAGCAACGCACCGAAGAAACCCGCTGCTTCGCCGGGGGCATACCAGCCCATCCGCTGCCCGACGAAACTCGCCGCGACGGCGCCGGCGATGCCGAGCAGGGTGGTGAAGATGATGCCCATCCTGTCGTTGCCGGGCTTCAGGAACCGCGCCAGCAGGCCGACCACGAAACCGATCAGGATCGTCACCAGCCAATTGTTGTTACCGAGCAAACCTTGCAAATCTTCCATAGCCCCTCCGCCAGTGGTGAGTCCCGCAAGTGGACGACGGCGCGAGCTTAGCAGTCTGTCTGCATCGCGGTGGGGGCTGGGTTGGCTGCATCAACTCGGCATGCGTCGGCCGGCGTCCCGATTGGCTGGGTTGATGGAACCAACCCAGCCTACGTCATGCGCTTGTTTCAGCAACAGCCGTGCTCACCACGTTCGGCGCCGCCAGCCACCGCCGCCACGCCAATCGTCTCGCCGCGCACACTGGCGGCGTGATGTTCGGCGATGACGCGCGCGACCGACGCGGTGACGCGCTTGCCCATCGGGATGTGCAGGAATTCGTTCGGGCCGTGCGCGTTGGAATGCGGGCCGAGCACGCCGGTGATCATGAATTGCGCGCCCGGGAATTTCTCGCCCAGCATGCCCATGAACGGGATCGTGCCGCCTTCGCCCATGTACATCGCCGGTGCCTTGAAGAACTCCAGGCTGGCCGCTTCGATCGCTTTCTCCAGCCATGGCGCCATCGCCGGCGCATTCCAGCCGGTCGAGGCCTTTTCCAGATCCAGCGTGACCTGCGCGCCATTGGGCGGATCGCGCAGCAACTCGTTCTTCAACACCTCACCGCCGCGCTTGCCATCAAGGGTCGGCGGCAGCCGCAGCGACAACTTCACCGAGGTTTGCGGCCGCAGCACATTGCCCGCGGATGACAGCGGCGGCAGGCCCTCGGCGCCGGTGATCGACAGCGCCGGACGCCAGGTGCGGTTGAGCACGAGTTCGGTGAGGTCTTCGGCCATCGGCGTCATGCCGGGCAGGAACGGAAACTTGTCATACACGGTGGTGCCGAGTACTTCGGCGACGCGTTTGGCCTGCGTCAGGCGATCGGCGGGAATCTCCGCATGCAATCCTTCCACGAGGATGCGGCCGGTGTTCTCGTCCTCGATCCGCGACAGCAACTGTCGCAACACGCGGAAGCTCGACGGCACGATGCCGGACGCATCGCCGCTGTGCACACCTTCCTCCAGCACCTTGACGGTGAAATTGCCGCCGGCCATGCCGCGCAGCGACGTGGTGCACCACAACTGATCGTAATTGCCACAGCCCGAATCCAGGCACACCACCAGCGACGGCATCCCGATGCGCGCAGCCAGGTGATCAACGTACGCGGGCAGGTCGTAGCTGCCCGATTCCTCGCAGGCTTCGATCAGCACAATGCAACGCGCATGCGGCGCGCCTTGTTGTTGCAGCGCCTGGATCGCCGCCAGCGAGCCGAAGATGGCATAGCCGTCGTCAGCGCCGCCGCGGCCGAACAGTTTGTCACCCTTGATGACGGGCTTCCACGGACCGAGGTCGTCGTCCCAACCGGTCATCTCCGGTTGCTTGTCGAGATGCCCGTACAGCAGCACGCAATCGGTGCCGGTCTCGGTGCTGGTTGCCGGGATCTCGATGAAGATCAACGGCGTGCGGCCTTCCAGGCGCACCACCTCGACCTGCATGCCGGGAATGTCCTGCGCCCTGGCCCAGCCTTCCATCAACTTGACCGCGTCTTCCATGTAGCCGTTCTTGACCCAGTCGGTATCGAACATCGGCGACTTGTTGGGGATGCGGATGTATTCCACCAACTGCGGAACGATGTCGTCGTCCCATTTGTCGGCAATGAAGCGCTCGACGAGAGCAGGATCGACCTTGCTGGCATCCATTGCGGGTGTCTCGATGCGGGAAAGAGGTCGATTCTAGCCCCGCATGCGTGATGTAGGAGTTTTCCCACGATCCGCCGGGCCATCGGCTGGCGCGGCAATGGCCGTTGCGACGATACGGCCGCTGCGCGTCGAGGTCGAGACTGTCCATACCGGCAAAACGAACCGACTGCGCCGGACGGAACCTTACCTACATCACACGGAGCATCACCATGAAGTCACTCAACACCATCCTGAAGTCTCTTGCCTTGTCGCTGATGCTGGCCAGCAGCGCCTTTGCCGCGGACAAGGTCAACATCAATACCGCCGATGCCGCCACGATCGATCGCGTGCTGGTCAACATCGGCCCGGCCAAGGCCGAGGCCATCGTTGCGCACCGCAAGGCCAACGGTGCATTCAAGAGCGCCGAGCAACTGGCTCTGGTGAAGGGCGTCGGCCTGAAGACGGTCGAGAAGAATCGTGATCGCATCGTGCTGAGCGGTGGCGCACCGACCCGCGCTGCTGCGGTCAAGACCGGCGCGAAGAAGACGGTCGCCAAGCGCTGAAGGATCGTTGCCTGTTGTGCTGGACGCGTGGCGGGCAGTCGAGGAGCAGGGATGCTCGATGGATCGGGCAAGACGCCCATACAAGGAAGTGTCGCCGTCCAGACCGCACAGGAAGTGCGGCTGGGCGGCTTTTTTTTTGCGGGGTTCGGGAATGACAACGAAAAAGAACTGACTGTTCACGAACCTTCTTCCGGTAGCGCGCCATCCCGCTAAACTCCGGCGATTCCGAATGCGGACGCGATCATGCCCACAGCCTCGCATGTCATCCCGGCCAACGAATACCGGCGCCAGAGGTGGCGCAACAGTGCGGGCTGGACGCGCGAGATCTGCAAGTCGTTCGATGCCGACGACTGGAGCTGGCGACTGTCGATCGCCGAGATCGAGCAGGACGCACAGTTTTCGTCCTTCCCCGGCATCGATCGTGAACTCGTGCTGTTGAGCGGGCTCGGCTTGAACCTGCGATTTGACGACGGTGAACTGCGCACGCTCGAACCGCCGCACGGCCGCGCACAGTTTGCCGGCGAACGTGGCGTTCGCGGTGAACTCGTCGACGGTCCCACCCACGACTTCAATCTGATGTGGCGACGGGATGCCATCGATGCGCAGCTGTGGCATCGGCCGATGGTTGGGCCGATGGTGATCTTCATCGATCCGGGAACGACGTGGGCCGTGTATCTGCTCGCAGGGCAGGCCCGCTTTGCCGACGAGTCAGGTTTGCCGACCCTGGCCGCGGGCGATACGGCTATCCTGCAAACGGGGCCATTGCGTTCGCGGCATGTGCTCGATGGTGGCGGCGAGGCGCTGTTGATTCGCATCAAGCCTTTGTAGGTGCGAATCGCTTTTCAACAGCTGAAGGCTGGTTATTAATTCGCACATTGTTCGCGCCACATGTCGACTTCGGCTCATCCCCGGATCAAGTCCCGCGCAGGCTCTGAAATTGCCGAAGAGCTGCCTTTGATGTTCGTGCGTTCGCAATTTCCGCTCATCCTGAGCTTGTCGAAGGAGGCTCTTGATTTAGAAGATTGACCAGCTGCGCTGTTGAAGAGCTTGGTCAGCTGCGCTGTTGAAGAACTTGGTCAGCTTCGCTGTTGAAAAGCCTTTCGCGCTTTGCGCGAGTCACTTTCTTTGCTGGCGCACTGCGTGCGTAGCACGCGAACAGCGCAGCTGGCCCGAAGGGCGAGCGCTTGCGCGAGTCAAGAAAGTAACCAAAGAAAGCGTCTACCCCGAGGTGGAGCAAAGGCGGCCGCTTGATTGCTGCGGAGATTTTCCGACTTGGCCTCCTGCCTCGGTCGGCAGACGTCATATAAACGCAGGACGTGCATCCATGCACGCCACCCTTTGGGTTATGAGGTTTTCCGTGGTTCATCAAAAAGCGCTCAAGTCCGGGGCAGATTCTGAGCTTGTCGAAGAGCCGCCCATCCTACGCTGTCGAGAAACAAACTCAGCACTACAACAACGCCGGTACCAGCACCACAGCCAGCACCAGCACCGACAAACCCAGCACACTCACGACCATCTGCTTAGCCGTGCGGCCGCGTGCCCACATCCATAATCCGGACAAGCCCAGCAGCAGCATGCCGATGGCGAAGCTGTCGGCGAGCAGGATCCATGCGACACCGCCACCGACGCCTTTGTGCAGGCGGTTGAACGCGGCCAGTGTCGTGTTCTGGCTCTGTTTCACTTCGGCGGTAGCGTTGCCCGGTACGAACTCGAGCGCCCATGATGTGCGCGCGCTGCCGCCGGACAAATTCCACTTCGCCGGTTGCGTGACTTCGCGGCCACCGAGTTTCACGCCGTCGGGTTTGGCCTTGCGCACCACTTGCGTGTCGAGCCGATGCGTCTCGCGCAGCCAGTGCGTCAACGCTTCCGGTGTTTGGCGCGCGTCGGCTGGCACGCTCAGCACCACGCGGGCGGATTGGGCACTTTCGCCCTGCGGCCAGGCCCCGTCGCCGAAACGGTGATTCATCACCAGACCGGTAAAGCCATAGAGGACTGCGGCCAAGGCGCCCCAGGCGCCGATCCACAGATGGACCTGGCGGATCCAGCGATGCGTGCTGGTGCGGCGGCGGCCAAGCTCGGGAGTAGCGGCGGCGAGGGTGGCATTCATGCCGGCGTGTGCTCGCAATGGAGGAGTCGCAACGTGGAGGTGCATGATTGGGCGAACAATCAGAACTTCAACGTCATGCTCAGGTACGCACCGCGCGGCGCGCCCGGCGTGATGTTGCTGTCGTTGTGTGCCGATGGGAAATATGTCTTGTCGAACAGGTTCTCGACGTTGAGTTGCGCGGAAAAACGCTCGTTCAAGGTGTAGTAAAGCGCAGCGTCATGGCGCGTGTAGCTCTTGAGCGTGACCGCGTTGCTGATGCTGGCGAAAGACCGGTCGCGATAGATCACGCCGAGGCCGACACCCCAGTGCGGCGAGAAGTCGTAGCGGTTCCACGCTCCGATGGCATGTCTGGGCGTTTGTGCTAGCAGGCGGCCCGCAGGCGTCGTGCCCACGTTTTGCCTGGTTCTGCCGTCCTGGTAGGCATAGCTGCCGATCACTCGCCAGGTCGCGGTCAGGTTGCCTGCCAGCGACAGCTCCACCCCTTCCACGCGCTGGCTGTCGCCGGTCAACAGGATCAAACGGTTGGGCTCGACGGGATCGACGACCGCGGCGTTGCTGCGGTTGAGCCGGTAGACCGCGGCGTTGGCCGTGAGGTCGGGACGGATGTCCCACTTCGCGCCGATTTCGTAGTTCCTGAATTCCTCGGGCTCCAGCGACTGCGAATTGAATGCGAGCGATGACAGCTGTTCGCCTGAGCGTGGCAGGTACGTGACGCCATAACTTGTGTAGAGCGAAATGTTCTCCATCGGCTTGTAGACCAGTCCTGCGCGCGGCGACCAGAGATTGTCCGTCGACGACAACGCGCGGTTCGCCGGCGACACGCCATTGCGCCGATCGGTGAAGTCGACATCGAAACGGTCGTAACGTACTCCGACGATGGCCTGCCACTGCGGCGAGAATTCGATCTGGTCCTGTAGGTAAGCTGCTGCGACCTTCGTCACGCCGCTGTTGGACGCGGGACCAGTCCCGTTGCTGCTGTTGTTGCGGTAGGTGACCGGCACCGCCACCGTGGGTCGGCCGAGCGGAACGACACAACCGGTCGCGGTGCTGCCCGTGAGGCATGGCGCGGAAATGGGCATGGGAAAGAAGCCGTTTTGACGCAAGCTGTCGGATGCCTGCCGGCCAAGTTCGATGCCGGTCACGAACTTGTGTCCGATTGTGCCGGTGGTCGCGGAGAACACCAGGTCGGTCTGGTTGAACAGGTTCTCGCGTAGCGTCGTATCGTTGTACGCGGACAATGCGACGGTATCGCCGGTCGGCCGTTGCGTGACATTGCCCGCGAACACGTTCTGGTAGAACTTGTCGTAGTCGGCATAGCGGGTACGGTTGCGCAGCACCATGCCGTCGCCGAAATCGTGTTCAACCAGCGCGTTGAATGCGTTGACTTCAACCCAGCTTGGGCTGCCGCCCGGGTCACCAAAGAATGTCGAGCGATCGGTCTGGACCGGGTAACGCGTGCCGCCGAACGGATTCTGGTAGCTGGGAATGCCGCGATCGGCGGTGCGCTCGTCGCGGAAATATTCGTAGCCGATCGTCACCAGCGTGCTTCCGCCAGCGCGGATCGCCAGCGTTGGATTGATGCCTTTGCGGTGCAGTTCGAAGCCGTCCCGGAAGCTTTCAGAGTCTTCATAAACGCCGGTGACACGAAACGCAACGCGATCGTTGACGGCCTGCCCGATGTCCGCGGTGAGGCGCTGCTTGTCCCAGGAGCCGACCTGCAGGCCGAATTCGCGCACGTTGCCCCAGTGGGCCACCTTGGTCACGCGGTTGAGCAGGCCGCCGGGGCTGCCGCGGCCGAAGATCATCGCGTTCGGACCCTTGAACGCCTCGATGCGCTCGATGTTGTAGGTGTCGCGGAAGTACTGCACGTCGTCGCGCATGCCGTCGATGAACAGATCGGCGGTGGAACTGTTGCCGCGGAACACCAGGCCGTCGCGATTCCCTTCGCCCTGGGTGATGCCGATGCCGGGCACGTAGCGGACGGCATCAGCCATGCCCTGGATCGCCTGGTCGCGGATCTGCTGCTGCGACACCACGGTGATCGATTGCGGCACGTCGAGCAGGGGTGTGTCGGTCCGGGTCGCAGTCGAGGTGCGTTTGGTCGCATAGCTGCCGGGTTCGCGTTGGCCGATGACTTCGATGCGGTCCAGCTCGGTCGGCTTGCGCTCACCTGCAGCGTCCAGTTCAGAGCCCGCCCAGGCAGGCGCGGACAGGATCAGGAGGAGGGCGGTCGCCAGAAGAGCAAATGCGGGCGTGTGATCGGTGTATCGCATGCAATCCTCAAAATCATGGTCGATGCGGCGTAGCGCCACTGCGTCGACATGCTAATGAGAATGATTCGCAAATGCAAACGGGTTTTCTTTGCCTCAGCGGTCGTCGCGCGTCCAGACGGCGCTGTCTTCGATCTTGACCGGGAATTTCACCACCGGCACGTAGGCGGGCGCCGACAGCGCGCGGCCGTCGCGCACGTCGAATGTCGCACCGTGCAGGACGCATTCGATGGTGGCCTCGTCGGCATTGAAGCTGCCTGCCGACAGCTCGAAATCCTCGTGGCTGCAGCGATCTTCCAACGCGTAGAAGTCGCCGTCGTAGTTCAGTACCAGGATCGGCGTATCGCCGTCCCAGGCGACCTTCGATTCGCCCGGAAGCAGTTCCGAGGTTGCGCAGACACGGATCCAGTCGCTCATGTCACGTTCCTTTTGCAGAACCTGCCCTACAAGATCTTTTCCAGCACTTGGAAACGCAAGTCGTCGCGCCTGGGTATACCAAAACGCGCGTCGCCATACGGAAATGGTTTATGGATGCCGGTGCGGTGGTAGCCACGGCGTTCGTAGAACGCGATCAGTTCGTCGCGGATGTCGATCACCGTCATCCGCATCGACGGCAGTTGCCATTCTTCGTGGACGAGGCGTTCGGCTTCGCCGAGCAAGGCCTTGCCGACGCCGCCGCCCTGCAAATCGGGTTGCACCGAAAACATGCCGAAATAGCCGGAGCCGTCTTCTTCGCTGACGTGTGCGCAGGCAAGCAATTGCCCATCACGTTCGGCGATGATGACGCGGCTGTGTGGGCGTTCGATGTCGAGGCGCAGCACATCCGGATCGATGCGGTTGCCGTCGAGGAAATCGGCTTCGGTGGTCCAGCCCTGTTTGCTGACATCGCCACGGTAGGCGGAAGTCACCAGCGCAACGAGTGCAGGGATGTCGTCGATGCCGGCGCTGCGAAATTCCAGTTCTGTCATCTCAGGCGAGAAGTTTGCGGACTTTGTGGATTGCAGCGGCGAAGGTTTCGATTTCATCATGCGTATTGTAGAAAGCGAGCGATGCGCGACAGGTCGCGGCGACACCGTAGAAGTGCATCAACGGATGCGCACAGTGGTGGCCGGAGCGCACCGCGACGCCTTGGAGATCGAGCAGGGTGGCGAGATCGTGCGCGTGCGCGCCTTCGACCAGGAAGCTGACGACGGCCGCCTTGTCCCTGGCGGTGCCGACGATGCGCAAACCCTCGATGCGCGTGAGTTCTTCGTTCAAATGTGCGAGCAGTTCCGCTTCGCGCGCCTCGACATTCGCCATTCCAAGTGCGTCGAGATAATCGACTGCGGCGCCCAAGCCGATATGCCCCGCGATGTTCGGCGTACCCGCCTCGAACTTGTGCGGCGCATCGTTGAACACCGTGCCATCGAAGCGCACTTCCTTGATCATTTCGCCGCCGCCGAGGAACGGCGGCATCGCGGCCAGGTGTTCCTTGCGCGCCCACAAGGCGCCGGTGCCGGTCGGCCCGCACATCTTGTGACCGGTGAATGCATAGAAATCGCAACCGATCGCGGTGATGTCGACGCAGCGATGCGGCAATGCCTGTGAACCATCGACTACGGTGGCAATGCCGCGTTTGCGCGCCTCACGGCAGATCTCGCGCACCGGATTGATCGTGCCGAGCACATTGCTGACATGGGTCACGCCCAGCAACTTCACGTCCGGGGTCATCGCCTTGTACAGCGCGTCGAGGTCGAGGGTGCCGTCGCGCGTGATCTCGGCGACCTTGATCGTTGCACCCGTGCGCTCGGCCACCAGCTGCCACGGCACGATGTTGGCGTGGTGTTCCATCCGTGTCAGCAGGATGGCATCGCCGGGTTTCAAGCGCGGCAGCGCCCATGAGTACGCGACCACATTGATCGCGAACGTGGTGCCGCTGCACAGTACCAGTTCGTCGCGATGGACATTGACGAAGCCCGCCAGTTTCGTCCGCGCGGCCTCATAGGCATCGGTCGCTTCGCTGCCGAGCGTGTGTACCGCGCGGCTGACGTTGGCGTTGTGGCGGCGATAGAAATCGTCGACGGTTTCGATGACTGATGCAGGCTTTTGACCGGTATTGGCCGAGTCGAAATACACCAGCGGCTTGCCGTTGACTTCACGCGTGAGCAGCGGGAAGTCGGCACGCACAGCGTTCCAGTCGATCCGTGCCTTGTCGATCTGGGCGCTCACGCCTGCTCCAGTTCCGTGTGCTCCAGTTCCGCCAGCCTGCGGTCGAGCATCGCGGTCATCGATTCGCGCAACGCGAGGTTGTCGATGACGTCCAAGGCTTCGCGGCAGAAGGCAGCGGTCAGCAATTTGCGCGCCGCATGTTCTGGCAGGCCGCGCGAGCGCAGGTAGAACATCGCGTTGTCGTCGAGCCGGCCGACTGTCGCGCCGTGCGCCGCCTTGACTTCGTCGGCGTGGATCTCCAGCACCGGTTGCGTGTCGATTTCGGCGCTGTCGGACAACAGCAGGTTCTTGTTGGACAGATTCGCATCGCTGCCATCGGCGCCGGCGTGGATGGTGATGCCGCCATGGAACACCGCATGGCTGCGGCCCGCACCGAGGCCGCGCCACAACAATGCGCAGGCCGTGTCGCGGCCGATGTGCTCGACGCCGAGGCGGGTATCGAGATGGCGGCGTCCGGTGGCGAGCAGGACGCCATTCGCCGTCAGGCGCGCGTTGCTGCCTTCCAGTCGCACGTTCAACTCGTGACGCGACAGCGACGCACCCAGCTCCAGGTCGATGCGGCAATAGTCGGCACCGCTTGCCAGCACGACATCGGTGCGCAGGATGGAGGTGGCCTGGGTGGCGTCATCCTGCACCCGGAGGTGCGTGAGCTTTGCGCCGGGCTTGAGATGGATCTGCGTGAGTTCGTTGTCGAAATGCGCGTTCATGTCGGAGGCGACGTGATGCTCGACGATCGTGGCGGTGGCGCCTTCGCACAATTCGATCAGATGGCGCAGATGCCAGGCCTGATCGGAGGCAGCCGGGATGCCGACGAAAACGAGATGAATGGGTGCTGCGACTTTGACGCCAGCACCAATACGAAGCACGACGCCTTCGTTGGCGAGCGCCGTGTTGAATCGCGCGAAAACCTCGTCCTGGCGATCGAAGCGGCGTACCGGAACGCGGCTTTCGTCGAGCACGCGCGACAATGCCTGCAGCGTGACGCCATCCGGGAATCCATTGGTGCTTGAATTGGCGGGATCGAAACGTCCGTTGACGAACACGATGCGCGGCGACGGGATGTCGGAGAGCAACGCCCCATCAACGCTTGTCAAAACGTCAGCAGGCGCGAAGGTGCGGCGTTCCAGGGCACGCAATGGCGTGTATTTCCATGCTTCGGAACGGGCATGCGGCAGGCCCTCGCGCAGGGCGGCGTCGAGCGCGGCGCGGCGAAAGTCGTCGCGGTGCGGTTGTGTGTCGTACGCGGAGGCGAGGGAGTCGAGCAGCGCGCTCATTGGGACATTCCAGGTGTGTGAGACTCAAGAATCGTCATCCCCGCACAGGCCGGGATCCAGTGCCTTGAAGATTTGAAGTCAGTGGATCCCCGCCTGCGCGGGGATGACGGCTTCGAGATTCGGACCAGAATCACGTCGTTGCCGCCGGTGCGATCCGGTCCTTCACCCAGGCGTACCCATGCGCCTCGAGTTCCAGCGCCAGTTCCGGGCCGCCGCTTTCCACGATGCGGCCATCAGCCAATACATGCACCACATCCGGCTTGATGTAATCAAGCAGGCGCTGGTAGTGGGTGATGACGAGGAACGCACGCTCAGGTGAGCGCAATGCATTGACGCCTTTCGCGACGTTCTTCAGCGCGTCTATATCGAGGCCGCTGTCGGTTTCGTCGAGGATCGCGAGCTTCGGTTCAAGCACGGCGAGCTGGAAGATCTCGTTGCGCTTCTTCTCGCCGCCGCTGAAGCCTTCGTTGACGCCGCGCTGCAGCAGTTTGTCGTCGAGGTGCAGCACGGCGAGTTTCTGGCGCACCAGTTTGAGGAACTGCATCGAATCGATTTCGGTCTCGCCACGCGCCTTGCGTTGCGCGTTGAGCGCGCTGCGCAGGAAGTAGGTGTTGTTAACGCCTGGAATTTCGACCGGGTACTGGAAGGCAAGGAACACGCCGGCGGCAGCGCGTTGTTCCGGTTCCAGTTCCAGCAGGTTCTTTCCTTCGCAGAGCACCGAACCCTCGGTGATCTCGTAGCCGTCGCGTCCGGCCAGTACGTTGCCAAGTGTGGACTTGCCCGCGCCGTTCGGTCCCATGATCGCGTGCACTTCGCCCGCTTTGACGTCGAGCGAAAGGCCCTTGAGGATTTCACGCCCGGCAACGCGGACGTGGAGGTTGTCGATCTTCAGCATTTTGATTTCCGTAGGGCGGGTCTTGACCCGCCGTATGCGTGTTGCGAGTGGCGGGTCAAGACCCGCCCTACTTGTGCTGCCCGATGCGGACCGCAACGCGGACGCCGGGGTTTTGGATCATCGACATATCAGTCCGGATCGCCGTTGATCGGTAGCGAGCCCGTACAAATATCGCCCTCGGCAATGCCATCCAGCCACATCCGCAGCTGCGTGATGCGCGTGCGGGTCAGTTGCGATTTCAGTCCCGCCGTGCAAACCACGTGGACCGAGCCATAGGCAGCCATCGCATTGGGATCGGGATAGCGCGCGGCGAGCTCAGCATCCCGGAACACAAGCCATGCCCGCTGCGCAGCACGGAGCTTCTGGATGAAGTTCTTGTCCTTGGCGTGCATGCGCATGACCTGCTGGTAGACCGTATTGAGTTCCCGGTCCGCAGCAACCAGTTCGCTGCCGGCGCAGGCGTTCATGTCCTCTTGTGTTTGCGCTTTTGCCATGCAGGTATCGGCTGCGTTGGCGGTGAAGGCGACCGACGCCAGAACCATCAACAACAGTAATTCGAGTTTCATCCGACCGCTCCTTCAAGGCTTACTTCCAGCAACTTCTTCGCCTCCACCGCGAACTCCATGGGTAGTTCGCGGAACACCTGCTTGCAGAAGCCATCGACGATCAGCGATACCGCGTCTTCCTGACTGATCCCGCGGCTGCGGCAATAGAACATCTGGTCGTCGGAAATCTTCGACGTGGTCGCCTCGTGCTCAACGGTCGCGGACGGATGCTTGACCTCGATGTACGGAAACGTGTGCGCGCCGCATTGCTTGCCGATCAGCAGGCTGTCGCATTGCGTGTGGTTGCGCGCGCCTTCTGCGCTGCGCTCCATCTTGACCAGGCCACGGTACGAATTTTGCCCGCGTCCGGCGCTGATGCCCTTGCTGACGATCTTCGACTTGGTGCGCTTGCCGACGTGGATCATCTTGGTGCCGGTATCGGCTTGCTGCCGATGGTGTGTCAGCGCGACCGAGTGGAACTCGCCGGTGGAATCGTCGCCGAGCAGCACGCAACTTGGATACTTCCACGTGATCGCCGAACCAGTCTCGACCTGCGTCCACGAAATCTTGCTGCGAGCACCACGGCACTCGCCGCGCTTGGTGACGAAGTTGTAGATGCCACCAACCCCGTTCTCGTCGCCCGGATACCAGTTCTGCACCGTCGAATACTTGATCTCGGCATCGTCCAGCGCGACCAGTTCGACCACCGCCGCGTGCAACTGGTTCTCGTCGCGCATCGGCGCCGTGCAGCCTTCGAGATAGCTGACGTGGCTTTTTTCCTCGGCGATGATCAGCGTGCGCTCGAACTGGCCGGTGTTGATCGCGTTGATGCGGAAATAGGTACTCAGCTCCATCGGGCAGCGCACGCCTTTGGGAATGAACACGAAACTGCCATCGGAGAACACCGCCGAATTGAGCGCCGCGAAGTAGTTGTCGCCGGTTGGTACGACGCTGCCGAGATATTGCCGGACGAGATCGGGATGGTCCTTGATCGCCTCGGACATCGAGCAGAAGATCACGCCTTTCTCGGCCAGTTCCTTGCGGAACGTGGTGCCGACGCTGACCGAATCGAATACCGCATCGACCGCAACCCCGGCAAGTTTCGCGCGCTCGTGCAACGGCACGCCGAGCTTGTCGTAGGTGTCGATCAACTCTTGTGGCACATCAGCCAGCGTGGCGTACTTGGCCTTTGGCGCGGAGTAGTAGCTCAATGCCTGGAAATCGATCGGCGCGATGTTGAGCTTGGCCCAGTGCGGCATCGGCATCGTCAGCCAGTGCCGGTAGGCGGCGAGGCGCCAATCGGTCATCCACTCCGGTTCTTCCTTGATTGCCGACAGCGCGCGGATGATGTCTTCGCTGAGGCCAGGCGGCAGCGATTCGGACTCGATGTCGGTGACGAAACCTGCGTCGTAGCGACGGCCGAGTTGTTCGATGATGTGTGCGTTTTCAATGGCCATGATGGATCCTCAGACCGCCAGCGTCGCCGGGATCGCCTTGCGGCCATGTGCGCGCGTCGGCACGGGCGCCAGCATTTCGGCAAGCGTCACGCCGCGCAGCGCGTCGGCGACGACATCGTTGATGCGGCGCCAGTTGGCGCGCACGCCGCAGGAATGTTCGATGCCGCACAAGCCGGCATGCACGCTGCATTCGGTCATGCCGAGCGGGCCTTCGATGGCCTCGACAATCTCGATCAGTGAAATCGCATCGGCGCAGCGCGCTAGGCGATAGCCGCCGTTGACGCCGCGGAAGGCCTCCACCAGTCCCGCCTGCGCCAGCGGTTTCAGCACCTTGGCGACCGTCGGAACTTCCAGCCCGGCTTGCTCTGCCAGCCCTGTGGTGCTGAGCACGTCATCGGGCCGCGCGGCGAGCACGGACAGGATGACACTGGCGTAATCGGTGAGCTTGGTGACGCGCAACATGGGGTTTATCTCGAAAGCGTACCGGAATTGTACTGTTTTGAGATCGCGCGGCCAAGTGCCTGGTTCACGCGATTCATATGTGCGGGCTTCAGCTCCGATGCTTGCAGATTCCGAACGTCGGGGCTGAAGCCCCTCCCACAAACAGAACGCCGTAGCCGCGCAACACTTCCCGGGCGACAATGCCCGCATAGAAACCCGCCGGAAACATTTTCATGACCAAGAAGATCGTCGCCCGCTTGTCGCCCATCCACGGCAATGGCGTGTTCGCGTCGGCGCCCATCGAGAAGGGCGAGCGGATCATTCGCTACAAGGGCACGTTGCGCAGCCATGACGACGTCGACGAAGCCTATGGCGAGATCGACGAGAACGGTCACACGTTCCTGTTCACGCTCAACGACGATTACGTGGTCGATGCCAACATCGGCGGCAACCGGGCGCGCTGGATCAACCACAGCTGCGAGCCCAATTGCGAAGCGGTGATCGAGGAAAACGACAAGGACAAACGGCACAAGGACAAGATCTTCATCGAGGCGATGCGCGACATCGCCGAGGGCGAGGAACTGACCTACAACTACGGCATCACCCTGGACGAACCGCATACCGCCAAGGCCAAGAAACTGTGGGAGTGCCGGTGCGGTGCGAAGAAGTGCACGGGGACGATGTTGCAGCCGAAGCGTTGAGCCTGATCCGGCGACAGGCAAAGCGACTTTCCAGGATGCCCTCAGCTTCGACGACGGGTGGCATCCTGCCCGGGATGCAGCAGGCGCCCAAAGGGTTGCCATGACTTATGCCAGTCGGTAACGGTTAACCGACTGCGTACTGTCCGCATGATTGGAACGAGTCCCTCGCCCGCGGCCGTTGATAGCGGCCCATCCCTGACAAGGAACCGGCATGCGCATTGCCCCACTGGCTGTTGCCGTCCTCGCGGCGCTCGCCGCACCCGCCTACGCGATCGAGGTGGATGGCCGTATCGATCCTGCGGAATGGGAAGGTGCCCAGCGTGTCACCAATTTCCGCATCACCCAGCCGCTGACCGGTGCGCCCGGGACGCAGCCGACCGAGGCGTGGGTATTGGCGACGCCGGAGGGGTTGGCGATCGCATTCCGCAACACCCAGCCGGCCAGCGTGCCGCGCACCCGACAGCGCATCCAGCGCGACGAAGGGGCGCAGGTTGATCGCGTCAACCTCATGGTCGACTTTGAGGGCGACGGCCGCACCGGCTACAACTTCACGGTGACCTCGACCGACGGCATCAACGATGCGGTGATCACCAACGAAAACCGCTTCAGCACCGACTGGGACGGCAACTGGCAGCACGCCGTCAGCGAGGATGCGGACAGTTGGTCGGCGGAAATGCTGATTCCCTGGTACATCGCGCCGATGAGCAAGGGCAGCGATGGCAAGCGCACGCTCAAGGTGTATCTGGACCGGGTCATCGGCTCCACCGGCGAGCGTATGGCGTGGCCGGCGGCGAGCTTCGAGGGCGCGCGCTTCCTGTCCGATTTCACCAGCGTCGAAGTGCCGCTGTACAACCAGTCGCTGCTGACGATCACCCCGTACGTCTCCGGCGTGTACGACAACATCCGCGGCAAGGAGGGCTTCGATACGGGCGCGGACATCTTCTGGAAGCCCAATGGCCAGTTCCAGATGACCGCGACCATCAACCCCGATTTCGGTCAGGTGGAAAGCGACGACCTGGTGGTGAATTTCAGCGCCAACGAAACCTTCTTCAGCGACAAGCGGCCGTTCTTCACCGAAAACCAGGGATTGTTCGAGTTCACCACGCCCTCGGATTTCAGCCAGCTGGTCTATACGCGCCGCGTCGGCGGGCCGGAGGATGACGGAGACGGTGCGGGCGACATCACCGCGGCGATCAAGGTCAACGGCAGTTTCGGCGCGACCCAGTACGGCATTCTCGCGGCCGAGGAAGCCGATGCGGTGGGTCGTTCGTTCCGCGCCTTGCGACTGGTGCGCGACTTCGACAAGCAGGACGTCGGCGTGATGCTGACGCAGGTCGAGCGGCCGTTCCTCGACCGCAGCGCGATTGTGCTCGGTGTCGACCACAACTGGCGGCCTAACGACCGCATCAGCGTGCAAACCCGTTTGCTCGGCAGTGACATCGACCAAGCCGGCAACAACACGCGCGGTTCCGGGGCCACGGTGTACGTCAACTACGAGATGGGCGGCGGCTGGCGGCAGAACTGGCTGGCGATGCATTTCACCGACGATCTGCAAATCAACGATTTCGGTTTCCTCTCACGCAATAACCTCAATTTCTTCAACTGGCAGGTGCAGCGTCGCATCACCGATTTGCCGGCCGAGTCGCGCTACTCGTCGAAGGACTGGCGTTTCCGCATCAGCGGCACCGACAACGATCATGGCCTGCGCCTGCAACGTCAGTTCCGCGTCAGCCGCCAGAGTTCGCTGCGCAATGGCAGCAGCGAATATGCGCAGATCAACATCAACAGCGCCGGGCACGATGACCGATTGACCCGCGGCAACGGCGAATTGCTGCTACCGCCTAGCTTCAATGCGCATTTCAATTTCGATCGACCGCGCAAGGGCGACTGGGCGTGGGAAGGATATGCCGCTGCGTTCAGTGGCGGTTTGTCGGGCAATCGCCAGGTTGGCTACAGCATCGGGTTCGAGCCCACCTACTTCATCAGCGATGCCTTCAGCATTTTCAGCGAAGTCAGTTACGAGCGCACGCCCGACTGGCTTCTGTGGCGGGGTGGCAATCTCATCGGCAGCTTCAACGAGCACGTCCTGGAGCTGGACGCGGGCGTCAACTTGACCATCGGCAGCAAGCAGGAAGTGCGCGTCAAACTGCAGGCGCTGGGCCTGGATGCGAAGTTGAAGCAGGGTTATCGGGTGAGTGACGGCAGGGCCGTAGCGAGCAACGATCCCATCGATAGTTTCAGCTTGAACACCCTGGGATTCCAGATCCGCTATCGCTACGAACTGGCGCCGCTGTCGTATCTGTTCGTGGTCTATGGCCGCGGCGGCTTCGACCAGAATGCGTTTTCTGAGGAAACCGGCAATCTGGTGCGCAACAGTTTCGAATTGCGCGATGACGAGCAGTTGCTGGTGAAGCTGAGTTATCGCTTCGAGTTGTGAGTGGCAATCGGGAGTTGCTCTGGTAGAGCGGAGCTTTCTACGCTGCTATTTCTACCAGGCGGAAAAA
>JAJAYW010000043.1 GCA_026786005.1 Lysobacter sp.
ACGGTATTTCGAAAGGTTAAAAATGTGCGTTTATGGTTTTTTCGGTTTAAAGCTAACACCCGGGTGGGGGGGGCACTTGTATGTGCGCGGTTTTCCGACCGTGGCAGTATGCCTAGTCGTAAAATCACAGGAACAACGAAGCGACTGGCTGTGCTCGGGGAAAGCCCTTTTCTTTTGTTCCGTTTCTTTGACTCGCGCTTTGCGCTCGCCCTTCGGATCAGCTTCGCTGTTCGCGTGCTTCGCACGCAGTGGGCTCATCAAAAGAAATGAACTCGCGCGCAGCGCGAAACGCTCTTCAACAGCGCAGCTGGTCAAGCTCTTCAACACAGCAAAGCTGGCCAACCCTCTTCAGGCGATGCGGACGCGATCGTGGGACGACGGGATATGCATCGCCTCGCGGTACTTCGCGATGGTGCGGCGGGCCACGGGTACACCGGCCGCCTTGAGCGATTCGGCCAGACTGGCATCGGACAGCGGCTTGCGCGGATTTTCGGCCTGGATCAACTCACGAAGCATCGCCTGGATCGCAGTGCTGGAGGCTTCGCCGCCGCCGCCGGTGTCGATGCCCGACGCGAAGAATGCACGCAGGGGCAGCGTCCCCCGCGGCGTGCGCACGTACTTGCGCGCAATGGCGCGGGAAATGGTGGATTCGTGCAGGCCGACTTCGCCTGCGACTTCGCGCAAGGTCAACGGCCGCAATGCCTGCGCGCCGAATTCCAGGAATCCTGCCTGCTGGCGCAACAGGCAGCGCACCACCTTCAGCAATGTTTCGCCGCGCGCCTCGATGCTGCGCAACAGCCAGCGCGCTTCCTGCAGGCGTCCGCGCAGATAGCCTGCATCGGCCGTGGACGCACCGCCGATCATGCCTTCGTAACCGCGATGGATCGAAACGCGCGGTATGCCATTGCTGGCCAGCGCGACCCGCCATGTGCCCTGCTGCCGCCAGATCACGCAGTCGGGCGTGACGTACGAATCGTTGCTGATTCCGCCGACTTGCGCCCCCGGTCGCGGATCCATCGCACGGAACAGATCGATGGCCTGTTGCGCATCGTCCGCGCTGCAGCCCAATTCGTGGGCCAGGCCGTTGACGCCAATCCTTGGCAGGCGTTCGATCGGCCCGGAACAAATGCGTCGCGCCAGCGCCTTGAACGGCGTCTCCTCAGGCAGCAATGACAGCTGCACGCACAGGCACTCGCCGAGCGTTCGGCTGCCGACACCGACCGGATCGAAGTGCTGGATCTGGTGCAATACCGTGAGGATCTCGTCGCCATCGGCCTCGACCTCGGGACGCAACGCGTCGACGATGGCTTCGATCGATTCGCGCAGGTAGCCGTCGTCGTCGATCGCATCGATCAGCGCCATGCCGATGCGGCGATCGTGCTCCGACAGGTGCGACAGGTGCAGCTGCCATTGCAGGTGATCCTGCAATGACTCGACACTGGCGACGCGATCGCTGCCGTCGTCGCCCTCGTCGTCGCTGTCCGTCGATGGCCCGTTGCGCTGGTACCACGGCTCATCGCCGGGGCTCCAGCGGTCGTCACCATCAACGTTGCTGTTGTTTGCAGGCTCAGCGTGCGTCGCCGTCGCCTCGTCGTTGTCATGGCTGGCGCCGTTGGTCGAGGGCACATGCAGCGGCGCGAATTCCTCGACCCATTCCAGCAACGGATTGCTTTCGATGGCAGCGGTGATCTCTGCCTCGAGTTCTGCCGACGACATCTGCAACAACTGGATTGCCTGACGCAGCTGTGGCGTCATGACCAGTTGGTGCGACATCGAGGTCTGGAGTCGGGGCTTCATGTCCGTAACGAAACAACGTAACCGGGCGCGGCCGGCGGCCGTGCGTTACAGGCGGAAACTCTCGCCGAGGTAAACGCGACGGACATCGGGATTGGCGAGCAGCGCGTCCGGAGCCCCCTGCGCGAGCACGCTGCCTTCATTGAGAATATACGCGCGATCGCAGATCCCCAGTGTTTCGCGAACATTGTGATCGGTGATGAGTACGCCGATGCCTCGGCTCTTGAGATGGCGCACGATGCGCTGGATTTCGCCGACCGAGATCGGATCGACACCGGCAAACGGCTCATCCAGCAGCATGAGCCGGGGCTTCGCGGCGAGTGCGCGGGCGATTTCGACCCGGCGGCGTTCGCCGCCGGACAGGCTGGCGCCGATCTGGTCGGCGACATGCGCCACCTGCAGCTCGTCCATCAGGCTGTCGAGCTCACGCTGGCGGCCGGCGCGGTCCAGGTCCGGACGCAATTCGAGTACCAGGCGCAGGTTGTCGGCGACGCTCAGCTTGCGGAACACCGAAGGTTCCTGCGGCAGATAGCCGACGCCCAGCTTGGCGCGCTTGTACATGGGTTCGGAGGTGATGTCGCGGCCGTCGAGGACGATCTCGCCTGCATCCGCAGGCACCAGGCCGACGATCATGTAGAAGCAGGTGGTCTTACCGGCGCCGTTGGGGCCGAGCAGCCCGACGACTTCGCCGGCATCCAGCGACAGCTCGAAATCCTTGACGACTTCGCGCGAACGATAGGTCTTGCGCAACCCGCGCGCGACCAGCATCAGTGCGTACCCATCAGTGCAGGCCCATCACTTCGCGCCCTGCGCCGACTTGGGCAGGATACGCATCTTGACCCGGCCCGCGCCGTCGCCGCCGCTCTGCACTTGGCCGCTCTTCATGTTGTAGACCACGCGCTGGCCGCTCATCGTGCCGCGCGGCTGCTGGATCTGCACGTTACCGGTGAAGATGACGGTTTCGGTGCTCATGTCGTAATCGACCTTGCTCGCGCTGGCATTCATCGGAGTGCCATCGTCCATCTGCTGCGACATCTTCACCGGCGCGCCATTGAACACGGCGCGGCTGATCTCGCCATTACGGGCGCTGATGGTGGCCGTGCTGGAGCTGATGTTGAGCGTGCCCTGGGTGATGGTGACGCCGCCCGAAAGCACGGTGGGCGTGCGATCGTCCAGCGCGCCAACCTGCTTGCCGGCATCGACGTCCATCGGCTGGTTGCGATCCGATGAACGCGCCCAGGCACCATTTGCGGACAACACGATGGAGACCATCAGGGAAAGACTAGCGACGGGACGGGTCATAACGAGTGCTTACCTGCGACGAGAGTTCGTAGCGTTTGCTGGCCATATCGACCTGCATGCCACGGCCCCGCATTGTAGAGCCGGGCTGGATGACGGTCACCAGAACAGGGGACGTAGCACGCTTGGTATCGGGGAATACATTCAGCTGTTCGGTAGTCATCACCACTGGATTGCTCGAGGGTTGCGGGCTGTCCACCTTGACCGCGCCGCGCAGGCGGACTTCGTCGCCATTGGCGCTCACCCACCCCGTCTTGGATCGCGTCCGCCAGTAGCCACCGTCCTTGTCCGGAAACAGGAACAGCGGCGTCTGCAGTGTCATCGTCTTGTCATCGGGATTGCGATCCAGCCGCGGTGCGCGGAGCGTGAAAGCCTCGGTTCCCTGCGAATTGAGTGTGACGATTTCAAACGTGTTCAGCACGTAGTCCGAGCGCAGCGTGGCCACCTTGCCATCGTCGGATTTGTCGCGCTGCCGCCACACCGACCAACCGGTGATCATCGCTGCGAACAGCAGCACGATCGTGAGGACACCGCGCCAGGTCATGGCCGGGTCGCTTCCGCCAGCAATGATTGCGCATGGCCTTGCGCCGCCAGCAACAAATCGCACAACTCGCGCGCGGCGCCTTCCCCACCGCGCGCCGCCGTGCGCCAATGCACGCGCTCGCGCACCCATGCATGGGCATTCGCGGGCGCAACGGCCAAGCCGGCGATGGTCAACACCGGCAGGTCGGGAAGATCGTCGCCCATGAAGGCGACCTGTTCCACATCGATGCCGGCGCGCGCCGCGATTTGCTCAACGCAGGCACGCTTGTCCTTGACGCCTTGATGCGATTCGATACCGAGTTCACCCGCGCGATGGTCGACGATTGCGCTGCGGCGCGCGGTGATCAGCGCAACGGCAATGCCGACCCGCTTCAGCAAGACCAGGCCCTGTCCGTCGAGCACATGGAACGCCTTCGACTCGCGGCCTTCGCTGTCGAAGATCAGCCGTCCATCGGTCAACGTGCCGTCGACGTCGAAACAGGCAAGCCGGATCTTCGCGGCGCGCACGAGGATGTCGGCTGGATAGTCGCTGACGTGGGAGTAGGGCATGAAGGACCGGGAGAGGGGAGGGGG
>JAJAYW010000044.1 GCA_026786005.1 Lysobacter sp.
CTGCGTCGCGGGGATGCGGGGGCGGGTGCCGTAGCTGCTGCAGGCGGTGGCGGTGCTGCTGTTGCTGGTGGTCGTGGTGCTGCTGGCGGCGGTGCTGGTGGTGGCAGTGGCGGTAGTGGTGGCGGCGCTGGTGGCGGCGGTAGTGGTGGCAGTAGTGTTAGTGGTGGCGGTAGTGGCGGTAGTGCAACGGCTGGAGCGCAGGCGGAAGCCCATGACCCGCGACAAATGCCATTCACGGGATGGCTGGGGCAGTCGGCTGCTCCCAGCCAGGTCGACGAAGCGATGCAGTTTTCGCTGCTGCAGCAATTGTTGTCCGGCCGCCGTGGCCTGATCGGCAAGCTGCAAACCGGCGGCAACGGGCAAGCCGCGGAACAGCTTTCACCGCCCGCGCTCGACGCGATGCTGGGCACGATCCAGCAGAACGCTCGCAGCGCCGCGCCCGCGGACCGGCCACGCTCGTTGCGCGATGTGCAGCAGACCGTGCTGGCGCAAGCGCGCCAGCAACGCGGCACGGCGGCATCGTTGTCGCGCGACGATACGGACACCTTCGACCTGCTCGGCCTGCTCTACACCGAACTCGAACGCGAAGTGAGCGAGGGCACGACCGCGCGCGCACTGCTCGACCGGCTGCAAGTGCCGCTGCTGCGGATGGCATTGCACGACCGCGCGTTTTTCGTGCGCAGCGAGCACCCCGGACGCCAGTTCCTCAATACCGTCGCCGAATCGGGCGCGGCATGGCTCGGTGATGATGGCATTGATCCATTCTTTGAACGCCACCTCGCAAAAACCGTCGACCGGGTGGTCACTGACTTCCAGGGCGACGTCAAGGTGTTTGAGCAGGCCAACTCGGACCTGCAACAACAATTGCAACTGCAGGCGCGCCGCGCCGAGGTCAGCGAACGCCGCCATGTCGAATCGGCGCGCGGCAAGGAAAAGCTGACCGTCGCCAAGCTGCGTGCCGCCGCCACCCTCGACGAGATCCTGAAGGGACACCGCTTGCCGCGTTTTGTGCAGACCCTGCTGCGGCAAGCATGGGCCGACGTCCTGACGCTGGTGCTGCTGCGTAACGGCGAGGATTCGGATCTGTGGCGCACGCACCTGGATGCGACCAAGCGAATCATCAAGGCGACTGGTTCCAAGGAAGCGCTGCCGGATCATGATCTGGCCTCGCAGATCGAGCAGTCGATGCTGCAGGTTGGTTACCACGCCAACGAAGCGGCGGCGATGGGGCGCCAGCTCAGCCGTGCGCCCGACGAGAGCGACGACCCGACTTCGCGCACCGAACTCACCGTCAAGCTGAAATCGCATGCCCGCCTGGGCGCGGATAATGAAGTCAAAAAGGTTGAACCCAAGTCACGCAATGCCGAAGAACAGGCCTGCTATGAGCATCTTCGCGCATTGCCGTTCGGTACATGGCTCGAGTTCACCAATAACCAGCAAGGCGACAAATCCAGGCGCCGCTTGTCGTGGTACAGCCCGATCACCGACAACGCCCTGTTCGTCAACAACCGTGGCCTGCGAGTGGCGGAAATGACCCTGGACCAGATCGCACGGATGATGGCGCGCAACCAGGCGCGCGTGGTCACGGTCGAAAGCAGCCGGTTGGTCGACCGCGCCTGGCAGTCGGCGCTGTCGGCGCTGCGCAGCTTCGCCGGGCAAGCCGAGCAGCCCACCTGGACGGCCCCGAAATGACCTCCGAATTCCGCCGCGCCCGCCGCCGCCGCGTCATCGAGCAGATCGACGTGGTCGATGCCATGACCGAAACGATCATCGGGCGGCTGGGCAACCTGTCCGAGTCCGGCGTGCTGCTGATCGCCAATGCTCCGCTGCGAGAAGACGCGTTGTATCAATGGCGGTTCAACTTGCCGCATTCCGGCGGTGGCGCGGTGCCGATCGAATGCGGCGCGCATTTGCTCTGGGTGGATCGCGCCACTGCCCCGGGGCAGTGGTGGGCCGGTGCACGTTTCATCCTGTTGTCGAAGACCTCCACGGAAAGCGTCACGGCCTGGATCGAATCGCCCGGCGGCAGTTTCGAGTAACCCCGGAAAAATTTGCAGGAGCGGCTTCAGACACTGGAGCCATTCCTGCAATCAATCCCTGCGCGCACTTGGGGATTGCGGCAAAATCGACATCCGCTCCCATGAGCCCCTGCGATGACGCCCCCGGACTTTTCTGCGCTTTACGCCAACCATCTCGCCACGCTCAAGCAACGCGCCGACGAAGCCCTGTCGCGCGGTGGTCTCGAGTACTTGGTCGTTCCCAGTGGTACACAGCACTACCAGGTCTTCGATGACCGCGATTACCCGTATGCGGTCAATCCGCAGTTCAAGCACTGGCTGCCGCTGACGCGTGTGCCGAACAGCTGGCTGGTGTATTCGCCAGGCAACAAGCCCAAGGCGATCTACTACCAGCCATTCGATTACTGGCACGTGGTCCCGGATGCGCCCAGTGGCTGGTGGGTGGAGCACTTTGACATCGTGATCATCCGCAAACCGGAAGAAGCCCTGCAGCATTTGCCCAGCGACGCCGCGCGTTGCGCGATCCTCGGTGAACCACAAAGTACGCTGGGCGCCGCTCCAGACCAGCGTTTCCAGCCGAACAATCCGCAGGCCGTCATCGACTACCTCGAATATCAGCGCGCGTTCAAGACGCCTTATGAGGTCGCGATGATGCGCGAGGCCACGCGCGCCGGCGTGCGTGCGCATCGCGCCGCGGAAGCGGCCTTCCGGGCCGGCAACAGCGAGTTCGACATCCACCTGGCGTATTGCGCGGCCGCCAGGCAGGATGCCGGCGAGTTGCCGTACAACAACATCGTCGCACTCAACCGCAATGGCGCGGTGCTGCACTACACCGAGCTGGGCCGTGTCGCGCCGCAACCGGTGCGTTCGTTCCTGATCGATGCCGGCGCCAGCTTCCACGGCTATGCCTGCGACATCACGCGCACCTATGCCACCGATACCGCCGGCGAATTCCAGGCGATGATCGATGCCGTCGATGCGGCGCAACTGAGCATGTGCGCGCAGGTCCGCGCCGGTGTCGATTACAAGCAATTGCATCTGGATGCGCATCTGGCGCTCGGCGGCATCCTGCGCGATTTCGGCCTCATCAACATTTCGCCGGAAGCCGCGCTCGCCAACGGGGTGAGCAACGTGTTTTTTCCCCACGGCATCGGCCACGGCATCGGCCTGCAGGTCCACGATGTGGCCGGCTTTGCCGCAACCGACCATGGCGGCACCATCGCCAAGCCGCAGGGCCATCCGTATCTGCGCCTGACGCGCGTGCTGGAGCCGGGAATGGCGGTGACCATCGAACCGGGCATCTATTTCATCGACATGCTGCTGGAAGACCTGAAGAAGAATGGCAACGCCGAGGCAGTCGATTGGGCGCGCGTCGACGCATTCCGTCCCTATGGCGGCATCCGCATCGAGGACGATGTGGTCTGCACCGGGGCCGCACCGATCAACCTGACCCGCGAGGGTTTTGCCGAGGCGGCGTGATGCGTCTTGTGTCCGTCCTGTGTGCTGCATTGCTGCTGCCGGCCTGCGGTCCGGGCGAGCAGACATTGCAACCGGAGGCGTGCCTGCCCTATGGGCCACGCAGCGTGACGCTGTCGGGCAAAGCCGTCACACGCATGTTTCCGGGCCCGCCGGATTCCAGGAACGTCGACAGCGGCAGCGCAGCGGAAAATGCGTTGCTGTTGCAGCTGGATGCGCCGATCTGCGTCGCGTCCACGACTGGTACTGACAGCAACGCAGTCGAAGAGCGCGAGATCCGCGAAATCCAGCTGGTGCCGCAAAGCAGCTTTGCGGCCGCCTACTCGCTCTCGGGACGACGTGTCACCGCAACAGGGCCACTGTTCCATGCCCAGAACGACCATCACCGCACCAAGGTGCTGATGACGCTGCGCGCCATCGCGCCGAACTGATCGCAGGGATGAAGTGACCCGTCGGGCGAACCGAATCGTTCGCGAGTGATGCGGCTCACTAGGGTCACCGCATCACTACGCAAGCTGTAGGCGGCCTGGGACAGGACTCCCGCATCACTCCACTTCGGGGTCGCGCTCCACGTACTTCTCGTGCAACTTCACCGGCCGGGCCGTGGCCTTGGCGCTGCGCCGGCGGATCCACAGGTTGATCGCCTCGACGAACACCGAGAATGCCATCGCCGCATACATATATCCCTTCGGAATGTGCAGTCCGAAACCGTCGGCGATCAATACCAGGCCGATCATCATCAGGAAGCTCAGCGCCAGCACCTTCACCGTCGGATGGCGTTCGACGAAATCGCCGATCGGCTTGGCGAAGATGATCATGAACGCGATCGAGATCAGGATCGCGGTCACCATTACCCAGCGCTGGTCGACCATACCGACTGCGGTGATGATCGAGTCCAGCGAGAACACCACATCCAGCAACAGGATCTGCGCAATCACGCCGGCAAACGTCGCCGTCGGGCTCTGCTGCACGTCCTCGGACGCGCCTTCGAGCTTCTGGTGAACCTCGAGGGTGGCCTTGCCGATCAGGAACAGGCCACCGCCGATCAGGATCAGGTCGCGCCAGGAAAATTCCTGGCCGAACACTGTGAACAACGGCGCGGTCAGACCGATGATCCAGGCGATGACGAACAGCAATGCAAGACGCATCACAGCGGCAAGACCGATACCTAGCTTACGGGCCTTGTCGCGCTGCTCAGGCGGCAACTTTCCCGCAAGGATCGAGATGAAGATGATGTTGTCGATGCCGAGCACCACTTCCAGTGCAGTCAACGTCGCCAGGGCGATCCAGATTTCCGGGTTGGCCAACGATTCCATGCGGCGTCTCTATGGCTTCGGTTGAAAAGTGCACGGAAGTCTAGGCGATGCGCTGTGGGGACCCCATGAACGCCTCGATCTCGTCGGCACTGCGTGCCAACTTGTCGGTCAGCACTTGGTGCCCATCCTTGGTGACCCACACATCGTCCTCGGTGCGGATGCCGATGCCACGCCACTTCGCATGCACCGATTTGTCATCGGGTGACACATACAGCCCCGGCTCGATGGTGAACACCATCCCCGGTTCGAGCAGGCGCGATTCGCCATCGATGCGGTATTCGCCAACGTCATGCACATCCAGGCCGAGCCAGTGCCCGGTCTTGTGCCGGTAGAAGCGCTTGTAACTGCCGTCGGCGATATTTTTTTGCAGCCTGCCTTTCAGCAATCCGAGCTGCAGCAGCCCGTCGGTCAAGGTTTCAACCGCGGCGTTGTGCCCGGCTTCGTAGGCCACCCCGGGCTTGGCCTGCGACAGCGCCGCGGCTTGCGCCGCCCCGACCAGGTCATGCAGCGCGCGCTGTTCCTTCGAGAAACGGCCATTGACCGGAAACGTGCGGGTGATGTCCGCCGCATAGCCGCGGTATTCCGCGCCCGCGTCGATCAGGACCAAGTCGCCGTCCTTTGCCTGCGCGGTGTTTGCGACGTAGTGCAGCACGCAGGCATTGGCGCCGGCGCCGACGATGCTGCCGTAAGCCGGACACGCGTCATGGCTGCGAAACACCTTCTCGAGTTCCGCCTGCAATTGGTATTCATGCACGCCGGGGGTGGCCATGCGCATCGCCGCCACATGCGCCTTCACGCTGATGTCGGCGGCGCGCTGCATCAACTTGAGTTCATCCCTGCCCTTGAACAGGCGCAACTCGTCGAGCAGATGACCGAGCTCCAGGAATTCGTGCGGCGGTTGCGCGCCCTGCCGCACCTGCGCGCGCACGCGGTTGAGCCAGCCGATCAGCTTGAGATCGAAATCGGTGTCGCGGCCGAAGTGGTAATACACGCGCGTGCGGCCTTCGAGCAAGCCCGGCAGGATCTCGTCGAGGTCGGCAATGGGATAGGCATCGTCCATGCCGATCTGCTCCACCGCGCCTTCGGGCCCGGCGCGCGGCCCGTCCCAGCCTTCGCGATCCGGATCTCGTTCACGGCAGAACAGCAGGCTTTCGCCGTGTTTGCGGCCCGGCACCAGCACCAGCACCGCTTCGGGCTCGGCAAAACCGGTCAGGTACCACAGGTCGGAATCCTGTCGATACGGATAGTGCGTATCGCGGCTGCGGATGCGCTCCTGCGCCGCCGGCAACACCAGGATTGCATCGTCGCCGGCCATGCGCATCAACTGCCGGCGGCGGCGGGTGTAGCTGGACTGGGAGATGCCGGTGATGGGTTTCATCGCGTCGTATTTAGTTCTGTTTTTTTGCCGCGGATTACACGGATTAACGCGGATAAAGATACGGCAGGCAAGGAAGGGTTGAACAAGCCGCCATCCCATTTAGAGCGGAGCTTGCTCCGCTGCTTTTGCATCCGTGCCAGAGCGCAGTCGCGCAAACTCAACTCTACGAAAAGCGGCGATCTTACTTGTGACACTCCTGCAACCTGGATGTGGCCAAGAACAGCCAAACGTCTTCTGAGTTTAGGGATTCTTGGTACCGGTTGATCCCTGCTACGAATGCGTTAAGTTCTTCAACAACCATGTCGTTGTTCATGGCTCTCCATGAGCGGTTGGGGGTGGGTGCTTCCTGACGATTTTCTATCCGCGTAATCTGGGGCCATCTTTTTAGTTAAGCCGATGCCGATGACGCGGCCCAAGCACGCAATCGCCATGCAGCAGCAACACCGCAACGCGCACGAATTCCTCGATCTCGGCATACGCGGCCTCGTCTTCGTCGTCGCCGTCGGCTTCCGCGGACGCGGCGGCGAGGTTGGCCAGGTCTTCCAGCGCCTCGCGGCCTTCCTCGGACAGCGGCGGATCGGATCCCGCCGCCAGGCCGAATCCGCCGAGAAAGCCCCGGCACCAGTCGAACAGCGCGTCGCTGCGTTCGGACAACGACGCCTCGTCATCGGGCAACAGCAGGTCGAAACCGAAATCACGATCGCCGAATTGTTCGGCGCTGGCCTGCTTCAAGCGATCCAGATCGCTGCCGGCCGATGGCGTTGGCAGCGCGTCGTCGGCGAACACGTTGTTCAGCCATCGCGCGTCATCGCTGCCGCCGCCTGCCAGCCAGCCGCACAACGCGCCGTGGAGTTCGGCGGGCGTGGCGGCAAGCGTCAACGACTGCGCCGCGGCGTCGATCTCGGACCACAATGGCAATGGGGTATTTTTCGACACGATGGCAGGGGCCGGGAATGGAAGGTCAGTGTAGCAACGCCGGTCGATTTTCGAAGTTGGTGGCGACGATGTCATCCGCCTACACTGCGGGCATCGATCTCGCGGGGATTGCGCCGTAGTGATGGGCTGCCCTCTGCTACCGCATGCTGCGCGCCGGATCGGCTTGGCGCGATGGCTGTGCCTGAGCGCACTGATCGCCTGCCCCCATCCTGCATGGGCCGCCGCGACGCAAGCCTGGAGGCAACCGCTGTTGCTGGCCGGCTACGTGCTGCTCGTCGGCATGCTGGTCATGACACTGGTGCGCGGCTGGGAACGGCGCAAGCGCATCCGCGAAGGTTATTTCGCACAGATCCGCGAACGCGAAGAGCGGTTAAAGGTCGCCCTGTGGGCATCGGAAGAAATCTTCTGGGACTACGACCTGTCTGCAGGCGTTATGCACAGGATGAGCGTCGAGGAGGCGTCCGCCAGCGACCACGCCATCGACCTGTTCAGCGAAGTGGACTCGGAGCACCAGATCCACCCGGACGATCTGCTGCTGGTGCGCGAACGCATGCGTGCCCACCGCCGCGGACGAGTGCCCTTTTTTCTGTCCGAGCACCGGACACGTGGACCGGGCGACGAATGGATTTGGGTGCGCGCGCGCGGACGCGTGGTTGAGCGCGATGACCGCGGGCGCGCGTTGCGCATTGCGGGGACCGCGCGCGATATCACCGCGTATCGCAGCGATGTCCGGGATCGCCGCATCGCCAGCGAAGTGTTGCGCAGCATGGCCGAAGCGGTCTGCGTGTTCGATCGCGAGTTCAACTTCCTTTCGATCAATACCGCGTTTGAAACCATGTCCGGATACAGCGATGGGGAGGTACACGCAAAGTCCATTGCATTGCTCGACAACCCGCGGCATGACGCGGCCTTCTACCGCGAGATGCGGCATTCGCTGGCGGCAGACGGGCACTGGGCGGGAGAAATATGGCAGCAGCGCAAGGATGGCTCGGAATTCCTGTCACGCATGGAGTGCAATGCGGTGAGCGACGCAGCCGGTGAAGACGAACACTATGTCGCGGTGCTCAGCGATGTCACCGACAGCAAGCGCGCCGAGCAGGAGCTGCGTTTCCTTGCCAACTACGACACGCTGACCAATCTTCCCAACCGCACGCTGCTGTCGGAACGGCTATCCCAGGCCATCGTCAATGCGCGTCGGGAAGACACCAAGGTGGCCGTACTGTTCCTCGACCTGGATCGCTTCAAGGACATCAACGACTCGCTGGGCCACGCGGCAGGCGATCGCATCCTGCGGGCGTCGGCGGCACGTCTGCGCGAAGTCGCCCCGGCCACCGCCACGGTGGCGCGGCTGAGCGGCGATGAATTCACCATCGTGCTCGAGCACGTGCGCAGCCCGGACGAAGGCGACACGCTTGCACGCGACATCATCCGCGCCTTCGATGCACCGCTGACCGTCGAGAACCGTCGCGACATCCTGATTTCGCCAACGATCGGCATCAGCCTGTATCCGGATCACGGCCAGGTCCCGACCGATCTACTCAAGCACGCGGACACCGCGATGTACCAAGCCAAGGCCGCCGGTCGTCACACGTTTCTGCGCTACACCGAACAGATGGAATCGGAGATCCGGCAACGCGCGACGCTGTCGGGCGAACTGCGCAAGGTGCTGGACAATGGCGAGTTGCGCCTGGTCTATCAACCGCGGCTGTCGTTGACCACGGGCAAGATCACCGGCGTCGAGGCGTTGCTGCGTTGGGAACATCCGCAGTTCGGCGAGATTACGCCGGAGCGCTTCATTCCGTTGGCGGAAGAAAGCGGCATGATCCTGCCCATCGGCGAATGGGTGTTGCGCGAGGCCTGCTCCACGCTCAAACGCTGGCGCCAGCACGGCTTGCAGGCGTTGACCATGTCGGTGAATGTTTCAGCATTGCAATTGCTCCGCGGCGACCTTGCGGGGCTGGTCGCGCGCCTGCTGGATGAGTTGAAAATTCCTGCCGGTCAACTTGAGCTGGAGTTGACCGAGAGCGTGGTGATGACCAAAGCCGAACAGACCGCCGGGACGCTGCACACGTTGCGCGGTCTCGGCGTGTTGCTGGCTGTCGACGACTTCGGCACGGGCTATTCCTCGCTGGCCTATCTCAAACGCCTGCCGATCACCACGCTGAAGATCGACAAGGCCTTCATCGACGATATCCCCACCAGTGCCGACGATCAGGCCATCACCAGCTCGATCATCGCCATGGCGCGCTCGCTGGGTTTGACCGTCGTCGCCGAAGGGGTGGAGCAACAGGCCCAGGCGGATTTCCTGCGCACCCAACTTTGCGACGAAATCCAGGGCTACTGGCTCTCGCAACCGCTGGATCCCTACCGCTGCCTGGCGTTCCTGCGGAATTGGGACGCAAGTCGCCTGCCGCTGCAGGCGTCATTGAGTCCGGCTTGACCCGGAAATCGTCGGTGCTATCGTGCGGGCTCATGGATAACGTCGACGCCATCGCCCAGTTGCGCGCCTTCGCGGACCGCATCGATCTGCTGGTCGCGCAGGCACAACGGCTGGCGGAAGAGAATCGCAGCCTGCGCTCGCAACAGGAGCAGCTGGCGGGCGAGCGCTCGCAACTGCTGGCGAAGAATGAACAGGCGCGTTCGCGGGTGGAAGCCATGATCACGCGGCTCAAGTCGCTGGAACAGCACACGTGAGCGTGGACCCATGAGTGCAAGCGAGCCGGTCAATGTGCGCGTGCTCGATCGCGAATACACGGTCGGCGTCACAGCGGACGAGAAGGAAAACCTGCTCTCCGCGGCGAAACTGCTCGACAACAAGATGCGTGAAATCCGTGGCAGCAATCGCATGGCGGCGGTGGACCGCGTGGCAGTGCTCGCGGCATTGAACCTCGCACACGAGCTGCAACAACTGCGCAACGAAAACGATCAGCGGGATCGCGAACTCACGCGCACGCTCGGCGACCTGCAACGCAAGCTCGATGGCTTGCTCGATCCCGCGCCACGCTGAACATCGTCACACGCGTTACCGACGAACGGACTTTGCATTTGCACCTCGATCGCTATACTGCAATCGCGTCCTCTGCCGTGTTTGACGGTGTGCGCAAACATACGCCTTGTCCCTTAAGAACGACATTGGGACCGCAGCGGAAACCCGGCGTGCAAGTCCGCCTTGTTGCGGAAAGCCCAACGGTTTCCAAGCGTTACCACTTGAACCCTGGGTTCAAGGTCGTTTCGTACGCATCGACATGGCGGAGGATGCATTTTAATTTTTGTGAAGCCGTCCACACGATTGCGGCAATGTAAGGCTGCATCGTCTGGAGCGCCGCGTGACAGCTGATCGAAACGCCCTGCGATCAGGCTTGCGCCAGCTACGTCGGGCCATTCCCGCCGCACAGCGCATTGCCGCTGCCGAAGCGGTTGCGGATCGACTGCTCTGTCTCTTATTTGCGCCAGTGGAAGGTTACGTCGCCGGTTATTGGGCGCTGGACGGCGAAATCGCACTGCACGCATGGCAATTACGCTTGCCACCCTCCGTGATTTATTGCCTGCCTGTACTGCACGAGGACGACCGTCTTCGTTTCGCGCCGTGGCGCCCAGGCGATGCACTCGTCAGCAATCGTTATGGCATTCCAGAACCCGATGTTGCCTCTACCTCGTTGCTGGATGCGGACGCGATGCAGCTCGTCGCCGTGCCCACCGTTGGTTTCGATGCGCAGTGCCACCGACTCGGCATGGGTGGCGGCTGGTACGATCGCAGCTTCGCTTTCCTGCAGAGCCGCCCCGCTCCGCCATGGTTGGCTGGAGTCGCGTTTTCCGCACAACGCATCGATGCGCTGTCGGCCCAGCCATGGGATGTCCGGCTGGATGCGATCTGCACCGAATCCGAATCTTTTCTGGCCGACACGCAACCTGCATGAGTACACGCAAACGCCACTGGTTGATGAAATCCGAACCCGACGATTTTTCGATCGATGATCTGCAACGCATCAATATCGAGCCATGGACGGGCGTGCGCAATTACCAGGCGCGCAACTTCATGCGCGATGGCATGCAGGTCGGGGACGGCGTGCTGTTCTACCATTCCAGCTGCAATGTGCCCGGCATCTACGGGATCGCCGAAGTCGCAACCGCGGCTTATCCGGATCCGTCACAATTCAACAAGAAGTCGAAATATTTCGACGAAACAGCCTCGCGTGATGAGCCGCGCTGGTTTTTGGTCGATGTGCGTTACGTGCGCACGCTGCAGCAGCCGATCTCGCTCGCAAGAATTCGTGCGCACGCCGAGAAATTGGGCGAGGACTTCGCCTTGATCCGCAGGGGCACGCGCCTGTCGGTCATGCCGGTTTCGGCTGCACAGTGGAAAACCCTGCTAACCCTCGAGTAAACCTGCATGTCCAATGACGCCAAGCGCTTTGCCGGCGAGAAAGCCATCGAGTTCGTCGAGGACGGCATGATCGTCGGTGTCGGCACCGGCTCAACGGTGGCGTACTTCATCGACGCGCTGGCGGCATGGAAGGACCGCATCGCCGGGGCGGTGTCCAGCTCCGAACAGAGCACGAAGCGGCTGCGGGCGCACGGCATCGAGGTGCTGGATCTCAACGCTACCGGAACCCTGTCGTTGTACGTGGACGGCGCCGACGAGTGCGATCCGCACAGGCGCCTGATCAAGGGCGGCGGCGCGGCGCTGACCCGCGAAAAAATCATCGCCGAGGCCAGCGAGCGGTTCATCTGCATCATCGACCCGAGCAAGCAGGTGGACGTGCTGGGCAGGTTCCCGCTGCCGGTGGAAGTAATCCCGATGGCGCGCAGCCTGGTGGCGCGGAATCTTCTGCGTCTGACCGGCGGCCAGCCCGTGTGGCGAGACGGCGTGGTCACCGACAACGGCAACCTGATCCTCGACGTGCACCACTTGTCCATCGTCGACCCGGTGGGCATGGAGCGCGAGATCAACCAGATTCCCGGCGTGGTCAGCGTCGGCCTGTTTGCCCGCAGGCCCGCTGACGTGGTGATCGTCGGGGCGGATCCGCCACGGGTCTTGTAACCGTGGCGACTCCTCGGCATCCGGGCCTACTTGCCCGGCGACGCTTCTTCAGCGGATGTTGCCGACCGAGTTCTTCGCGGTGTCGTGCTTGGTTTTCAGGACTCCTGCGTCCACGCTGAAGCCGACCTCGATACGCACTCGTTGCGTCACCGCAGCGCGAATCTGGGTCTTAAACGTGTCCTTCAGGCCGCTGGGCGCTTTCTGGATCACCACCGTCAGCAGGTAATCACCATCCACCAGGGGATCAAGCACGTCGATCTCGCCGTTGGCGCGCGTGGCGCTGCGCAGCGGCATCGGTTCGGGGCTTGCCTGTCCGGTTCTGGCGTAGGACGCCGCGGCTGCACCGCCGCCAGCACCTCCCGCGAGCGTGGATACCGACGATACCGCCGCCGACACGATGGCGCCACCGGGCATGGCCCCGCCCAGCAACGATGCACCTTGCGCCGGGGTGCCCTTGCGCAGCGTCGCCGCGTGCGACTGAGCCAACGGCTGCAATGTCATCCGATCGGTGTCCACGCGATAGCCCTGGCCACCCGGCAACAGGACCGCACAGGCGTCCTGTCCGCACGCGATCTCGATCGCACTGCCATTGGCCACTGCGCCCCCCGCCGCCTGCAACCCTGCGTTGACCTTCTCGCCGAAGGTCGCTCCTTGGGTCTGCTTGGGCACGGTGACGTTCATCGAGATACGGTTCGGCATACCCCCATCGATCCCGTTGATGCCAACGGCCAGTAGCGGCGTTCCGCACGCCAGCATTGCCATTGCCACCAGGCCCAACCTCGTCCGATTCCTGGTCGTCTTCATGCCGCCCCCGGTTGCGGCCGCCAGCGTGGCGGCCTTCCGTTGCATCGTAGCAGCGACAAAACAAGAAGAATGGTGCCAGCATTCAGAAAACAGGTACGTCCGGTTGGCTGCCCTCGCAGCGCAAGCCCGCCGCGCCACTCTTGGGCGGAGAAAATGGCTTGCTGTTCTAATTATCTCTTGCTTTTGTGATTATCTTTCAGTCCCCATCAGTTGCCCTATAAAAAAACCCCGCATCTCGCGATGCGGGGTTTTTCGATTGCGAAAAAGAAGAAGGCCCATCCACTGGACGGGCCTTCGGGGTAGAACCTGGCGATGACCTACTCTCGCATGCGGATGCACACTACCATCGGCGCAGCTGCGTTTCACTTCCGAGTTCGGGATGGGATCGGGTGGTGCCACAGCGCTAATGTCGCCAGGAAGACGGTGAAGCGTCGCAGACTC
>JAJAYW010000045.1 GCA_026786005.1 Lysobacter sp.
ACCACCATCGGAATCGCGAGCAGCAGTTGCGAGATCACGTCCGGCGGCGTGATCACGGCGGCCAGCACGAAGATGCCGACCACCGCATAGCCGCGCGATTCGCGCAGCTGCGCCGGCGTGACCCAGCCGAGCAGCACCAGGATCACCAACGCGACGGGCAGTTCGAAGCTGACGCCGAAGGCGAGGAAGATCACCAGCACGAAGTCGAGGTATGCAGAGATGTCGGTCATCATCGCCACGCCGCTCGGCGTCACTTTCGCCAGGAAACCGAACACCGACGGCAGCACGATGAAATAGGCGAACGCGCAGCCGGTGTAGAACAGCACCAGCGCCGACAGCAGCAACGGCGTCGCGAGCCGCTTTTCACGCCGGTACAGACCGGGCGCGACGAACGCCCACAACTGATACAGCAACCACGGCATCGCCACGATCAGCGCCACGAAGAAAGCGAGCTTGAGGGGCGCGAAGAACGGCGAGGCGACTTCGATCGCGATGAGCTGGCCGCCTTTCGGTAGTTTGTCGAGCAACGGCTGCGCCAGCCACGCGTAGAGTTTGTTGGCGAACGGCAATGCGGCGGCAAACACGACCAGCAGGCCCACCACCGCGCGCAGCAGGCGGGAACGTAATTCGACGAGATGTTCGATGAGGCCGCTGTGCGCGGCTTGGTCGTCGTCAGCGGGGTGCATCATCTGTCTCGGACGTTTCGGTGTCCGGCGGGTCATCGGACGGTGCGGGATCGACCGCGCGTGCGTCCGCGTCGTCGGCGATGACCACGGGCGCATTGACCGTGCCCGCCATGGTGTCGAAGCCACGCCGCACCGCATCGCTGTGTTCGCGCAGGCTCTGCTCGGTGTCGCGGAAGGCGTCCTGCGCGTCGCCGAGGCTGCGCCGGAGTTCATCGGCGGCGAAGTCGCGTTCCAGTTCGGATTTGACCGAATACCACTGCGCGCGTGCACGCCGCACCCACAGCCCGGCGAAACGCGCGGCCTTGGGCAGGCGTTCGGGGCCGAGCACGATCAGGGCGACGACCGCGATCATCAGCAGTTCGGAGAAACCGATGTCAAACATGGTGTCCTTTCGCAGGAGCGCCCCATGGGCGCGATGGCTCTACCGGGAATGCCTCATCGCGCCCATGGAGCGCTCCTGCTCAAATGTCAGCGCTGTTCGCGATCGGCGTCGGTGCGCGGTTGCTCGGTGCGCTGCGGCTCGTCGATGCGCGCGTCGTCGCCCAGTTGTCCGGGCGGACCCTTGACGTCGTTGCCCATCCCGTCCTTGAAGCCCTTGACCGCCTCGCCGACGTCCTTGCCGACATTCTTCAGGCGCTTGGTGCCGAACACCAGCACCACGATCAGCAGCACGACCAGCCAGTGCCAGAGACTGAAACTACCCATCGGGTTCGCCTTGAAGTTGCGGGTGTTCGAGGATAACGCAGGTCAGTTGTGACTGTTGACGGTCCGGGCACGGTGCCGGAGCGCAGAGCGCAGAGCGCAAGTCTCACCGGGAGCCGCGATGTTTCAGCCCGTTGTTCCCGCGAAGCGGAGCCAAGGCCTCGGTTACGGACATCGGGACAGGCAACGGCCGGTTACTTGGTGGGCTTGCTTTGGTGAATCAGGAGCTGGATGACTCGCTACGCTCGCCCCTGCGGGGCCAGCCTGCGGCTGTTCTGCGCGCTTCGCGCTGGTCCCGCCTTCGCGGGGATGACGATCAAAAGGGGTAATGATCGAAGGAGATGCGATTAAAGGAAGATGACGATCAAAAGGGGTAACGATCAAACGAGATGGCGATCAAAAGAGACGGGGCCTCGCGAGTCCCGCCTGCGGCGTGTGTTCAATCAATGATGTCTCAAGGCGTGGCAGGCAGGGCTTCTGTACGTACCTCGTCCGCCTGCAGGGGCTCGAAAGGGGTGGGCCTGGTTTCGGTAACGACGGGTGTTGCGGGCGTTGTCGTCGTGGCCGGCACGGTCGCAGACGTCGTGCGAACCGGCGCTGCAGCGGTCTGCGTGGTGCCACGCCGCGCGCGTGCGGTCGCGGTGGCTTCTTCCAGGCTGTCGCGGTAGGCGACCACGTCGTTCGACGCCGGTGTCACGATGCGGCCTTCAAAGATCATGCGCGGCGTGGTGCCATTGCCGTAGACGGACTGGTTGGCGACATCGTCGATGGCCAGCACCGCGCCGTCGAGCGCAACGCCCGCGAACAGGCCGCGCGCGCGCGACCACGACCAGATTTCCGCCTTCAGTTCACCATCGGTCGCGGTCGAGGCATTGCGGCCGATTGGACCGGCGGCGACACCGGCATCGGCGCCCAGGGTGAACTTGCCGTTGACGATCGAGTCCAGCCCGCGCTCGCTGCGGAACACCAGCACCACGTCGGCCGACTGCACGCCGGCCTGCAGGCCGATGCTGCCGCCGGTGAGGGTGATGAAGGTCGGGTTGGACCAGGTGCCGTCCGCTGTCTTGATCGACAGCAGCCCATGTCCGCGCCGCCCACCGATGATCAAGCCGGCCTTGATGGTGTCGGGGAGTACGGCAATGGCCTTGGCTTCATCGAACAGCTTGTCGGGGATGGCCGATTCCGGGATCGCCTGGATGTCGGTCATCACGCGCAGGGCATTGCGGGCGCGTTCGTCTTCCCTGGTGCCGGCAAAGGCTTGCGTTGCGAAGATGCTGGCGAGCAGCAGCAGGGTGAAACGTGGCAGGCGATGCATGGGGGGGCTCCGGGAAATCATTCGAATCGATGATGAAAACGACTACCGCATGGATTGACAAGGCCGCGAATTATGTTTGCTCGTCATTCCCACGAAGGCGGGAATCCATGCTGGTAGCGTTTGAAGAAGAGTGCTTTATCGCAATCTGAGGTGACGCGGGCATGGATTCCCGCCTTCGCGGGAATGACAGTCCACAACACGGCGCGACTCCGACGTACAGTTTGGTAAGTTCTAATTCAGGCTAGGCTGCACGTCATGAATCGCATCTGAGCCATTCGTGCATGACGGCTGCAATGCTAAGGTGCGCCGCCCGGACAACGACCTTGATGCCGCCCTCGCGCAATACCGCCCTGTTGCTGGTCAACCTCGGCACGCCCGACGCGCCGACAGCGTCCGCCGTGCGCCGCTTCCTCGCCGAATTCCTGCACGACCATCGCGTGGTCACGCTGACCCGATGGTTGTGGTGTCCGTTGCTGCACTTTCTGATTCTGCCGCTGCGTGCGCCGAAAGTGGCAAAAAAATATGCGCAGGTCTGGATGGATGAAGGCTCGCCGCTCGCGGTGTACACGCGTCGCCTCGCTGCCGCCACGCAAGCCGTCATGCCGAGGT
This sequence comes from Lysobacter sp., assembly GCA_026786005.1. Lineage (GTDB taxonomy): Bacteria > Pseudomonadota > Gammaproteobacteria > Xanthomonadales > Xanthomonadaceae > JALYOU01. The sequence continues at coordinate 3,313 of JAJAYW010000045.1, forward strand.
GGCGCGTGCGCCATGCCATGCGTTACGGGGCACCGTCGATCGCAGAGGTCCTGCGCGAACTGCGCACCGAGGGCGTCGAACGGGTCATCGTGTTGCCGCTGTACCCGCAATATTCGACGTCCACCACGGCTTCCGTCGCCGATGCACTGGCCAAGCCCGATGCGCTGCCCAAGCAAGATCACGGCTTGCAGATCAGCATGATCGACGACTATGCGACCGATCCCGATTGGGCCGCGGCCGTTGCCGATTCGATCCGGTCGCATCGCGCGCAGGATGGCGCAGGCGAGCACCTGCTGTTTTCGTTCCATGGCCTGCCGCAGCGCTTCGCCGACAATGGCGATCCCTATCCGCAACAGTGCGAAGCGAGCGCGGCAGCGATCGCTTCGCACCTCGGGCTGGCAACAGACGCATGGACGCTCAGCTATCAATCACGCTTTGGCCGTGAGCGTTGGCTGGGGCCGGCGACGAACGCGACGCTCGACGCGTTGGCCGCACGCGATGTCAAAACCATCGATGTCGTATGCCCCGGCTTCGCCGTGGATTGCCTGGAAACGCTGGAGGAAGTCGCGATGATG
>JAJAYW010000046.1 GCA_026786005.1 Lysobacter sp.
CGGTAACGCCCATCGCGCCCAGGTGCGCTCCTACAAAGACTTGCGCGCCTGATAAATCGCGGCGATGCGCGCCTTGCGGATTGCGTCGCCCAGTGCAGGCCCTTCAACGCCTTCGCCTGCCACATCACTGCCACGGATGCTGACCGCGGCGGCATGCAACCGAATTAGTTCACGGCCTTGCGGATAGTCCACCTCCGACAAACCGGCGCGGCCGCGTTTGTCGGCTTCGCAGACCAGGGCAAGTTGAGCAATGCGTTCCGGCTTGCGGAAACCATCGCAACGCGCAATCAGCTCATGCACGGTTTCGTCGCGCAATTCCAGCAGGCGATGCACGTTGAGATGTTCGCGGCAGGCGATCTCGGCCAGGGCGCGATGTTCGCCTGGCACCTTCAGCCGCTCGCACATCACGCGCAAGGGTGCGAGACCACGTTGTTCATGCGCGATGTGTTTCGGCAACACATCCTTCGGCGTCAGCGCCTTGCCGAGATCGTGGGTCAGCGCGGCGAAACCGATGACGGTGTCGCCGGGGGCGAGCCGCGCGGCCATGTCGCTGACCAGCTGCTGGTGGATGCCGGTATCGATTTCCGGATGGTATTCGGCGCGTTGCGGCACGCCGTACAACGCATCGATTTCCGGCAGCACCTGCGCCAGCGCACCGCAATCGCGCAGCGTTGTGAGGAAGGCGGACGGTGTCAGCGAGGTCAATGCGCGTTGCAGTTCCTGCCACACGCGCTCGGGCACCAGTTCGCCAAGTTCCCCGGATGCCGCCATGGCGCGCATCCGCTGCATCGTTTCCGGTGCGACCACGAATCCCAGCGAGGCGAAGCGCGCCATGAAACGCGCGGCGCGCAGCACCCGCAGTGGGTCTTCGCCGAAGGCGGGTCCGACGTGGCGCAACACGCGTGCCTGGATATCGTTTGCGCCACCGAACGGATCGATGATGGTGCCGTCCGCGTCTTGCGCGATCGCGTTGATGGTGAAGTCGCGGCGTTGCAGGTCGTTTTCAAGCGTTACCGACGGATCAGCGTGGACCTCGAAGCCGTGATAGCCGCGTCCGGATTTTCGTTCGGTGCGCGCGAGTGCATATTCCTCGCTGCTTTGCGGATGCAGGAACACCGGGAAATCGCGGCCCACCTGCTTGAAGCCTGCGGCGAGCATCGAATCGACGGTTTCGCCGACGACGACGTGATCGTTGTCGCCCGGCGGCAAGCCGAGCAAGCGGTCGCGGACGGCGCCGCCGACGAGGTAGGTTTTCATAGGGCAATCATGCCTGAGCGACGCTGTTATTCATTGTCCCACTGGGACTTCCTTCGGGGCGTAGGAGCGGCTTCAGCCGCGAGCGCCTGCACCCTCCACGTGCACCTTCATCCCGAGGGTGCAGCCGCTGCACGACAAGCAAGAGCAGCGGAGCAAGCTCCGTTCTACAAAGGCAAAGACGCGATCTGAATACGGCGAGAGTTGTCGGATGCGGACCACTCAGCTCGTGGGACAGACAAACTTCTTCCGCGCACCACTGGTCTTGCCACGAATGCGGTCGCTCACCGACAGCGCATCGCCGTTCAAGCGCCAGTCGTAGAGCACGCTGAAGGCGAGGACGCGCGGGACGTATTCGCGGGTTTCCTTGTAGCTCATCGTCTCGATCCAGAAATCCGGTTCGAAGCCGGGACGCTGCGACTGCCAGCGCGCGACCGGCGCGGGGCCGGCGTTGTAGGCGGCGATGGCGTAATGCGCCTGGCTGTATTTGTCGAGCATCTGCCGCAGGTACGCCGAGCCCAGCGCGATGTTGGTGTCGGGCTCGTACAGGCTGTCGGCGCCGTTGTACGGCAGGCCGATGCGGCGCGCCGTCGCGGCGCCCGTACTCGGCAACACCTGCATCAAACCCATCGCGTTGGCGCTGGAGCGCGCGCGCGGATTGAAGACGCTTTCGGCGCGGATTTCAGCGGCGACCCACGCGGGATCGATCATGTTCTTCGCCGCCTCCCGGCGGATGGTCGCGTCGTGGTGCAGCGGGAAGCGCAGGTGGTACAGGCGCAATTCGTCGGCGTTGGTGGTGGCCGATGCGGTCTTCGCCAACGAGAACACGGCGCGGTCGTACCAACCGTTGTCCTGCGCCACGGCGACGGCGATGCGGCGTTTGTTGTCATCGAAACGCGACAGCGCTTCGTTCCATTCGCGCACCGCCCAGCCGGCGCGATCCAGCTTGGACAATGCCATCGCGCGGACGATGGCCGGATCGCGCGCGATCGCAGCCTTGGCCGCCGCCGTGTCGTTCGGAATCCACGGACACAACGCGTACGGCTGGTCGATGCGATCGGCCGCGAGGAAGCCGTGGAATTCCGGCTTGCGCGCAGCCGCGCGATACAGCGCCTGCGCACCGGCCTTGTCGCCGGTCATCTCGGCCAGCCGCGCCTCGAAATAGGTCCAGCGCGAATCGCTGCGTTGTTTCGCGCCCATCTTGCGGATGGCGGCGAGGGCGGCGCGCCAATCGCTGCGCGCCATCGCTTCACGCGCGCGCCATTCGTGCAGGCGCTCGTCGTAGGCGCTCTCGGGCACGGCGTTCAAGCGGCGCGCGGAGTCTGGTTCGTACGAGGCGACGGTCTGCAGCGCGGCCTGGTACAACACGCGGCCGCGATCGGCTTCGGTGAAGCCGAGTGCGTCGGCATATTTTGGCAACTGCAGCTCGCCGGCGATCGGTGAAGACTTGGCCAGGCGCGCGAGTCCGTGCGACGCGACCAGGCGGCTGCGCGGCGTCTTCGGCCATGCCAGCGCGCGTTCGTGCACGGCTTCGAGGAACGCGGCGTAATCATTTGCCAACGTCGTCTCATCGCTGGGCAGTCCGCGCGCCGCGGCACGGATCACCGATGGCTGCACTTCGGCGGCGGCCAGATCGATGCGTTCCCAACGCAGCGCGGGTGGCAGGCCGTTCTTGACCGCCAGCAGCGCGAAGACGTCATCGCAATTGCCCGGCAACGGTTTGCCTGTGCGCCACAGCGCCTGCGCGTCGCGCACCCATTGCGCGTCGGCGGCCCCGGTGGCCTGGCGTGCATTCAACTCGGCGCATTGCAACGTCGTGCCGTCGGTGCCTGGTTTCCACGCCGCGCGGAAGGCGGGCCAGTCCTCGCGTCGGGACAACGCGGGCAGCCAGATTTCACGGAACGCTTCGGCAACGGCCTGGCCCTGGTAACGCGACAGGAATGCCTGTGCCTGAGCATTCGACAGCGTGTCGATGTTGCGTCGCAGGGTTGCGTATTCCAGCCAGCCATACAACGGATGCGACGCCAGCTGGGCTGGCACGGGTTGCCCGCGTTCGGCGGCTTCGAGCGCGGCGCGGAGGGTGGGATCGTACGACTGCGCGCGCGTGGCAAAGGCGCATGCCAGCAGCAGCGCGGCGAGTAGGATGCGGGGCTTGGTGATCAGCATCGGCCGAATATAGCCGATGGTTTGTGAATCGAAATTTCAACCACGACGAGGTCTGTGCTGCATGTTCGATGGGCTCTGGCTGGATGGTCTATGGATGTTCCCGCTGCTCGGCGTGGCGGCCGGGGTGCTGGCCGGATTGCTGGGCGTTGGCGGCGGCCTGATCTTGGTCGCGGCGCTGGTCTGGCTGCTGCCGCTGCATGGCGTACCAAGGGACGCCGCGATGCATGCCGCGCTGGCCAGTTCGATGGCGAGCATCGTGATGACGGCCGCCTCCTCTGCATATGCGCATCACCGACGCGGCAGCGTGTTGTGGCCGACCGTGGCGTGGATGGTGCCGGGATTGCTGCTGGGCGGCTGGCTGGGAAGCTTGTTCGCGGTCGGATTGAGTGCGGACGTACTGCGAATGTTTGTCGCCACCTATTGTTTCATCGCTGCCGCGCAGTTGGTCTTCGGAAAACACAAGACGCGTGGCGACGATGCGGCCATTGTTCCGCGCGGTGCTGGCATGAGCGCGGCGGGCGTTGGCATCGGCGCCGTGTCCGCGGTGGTCGGCATCGGTGGCGGCAGCATGACCGTGCCGTTGCTGGTGTGGCATGGCGTGTTGCCGGTGCGCGCGGTGGGCACGTCGTCCGCGTGCGGCGTTGCGATCGGCATTGCCAGTGCCCTCGGGTATGCGTTGCACGCGCCTGCGGGCGCACTGCCGGCGCACGCGATTGGCTACGTGTATTTGCCGGCGGCGATCGGGGTGGCGATCACGTCGGTGCTGGCGGCGCCACTCGGCACCCGGCTGGCACATGCGATCAGTGGGCCCGCGCTCAAGCGCATCTTCGCGGGGTTTCTGGTGCTGGTCGGCGCGGCGGTCTTGTACAGCGGATGAGGCGCAGCGATGCAGGCAACCGGTTTTGCCACGCGCTTTTGAGGCCCTTGCAACCGATTCAAAAACTCGCGGCTAAAGCCGCTCCTGCAAACGCGAAAAAGCAGCGGAGCAAACTGCTCATCCTGAGCTTGTCGAAGGACGCTCCACGGAGAGCAAGGATGCGTTCAACGCAACGCCGCTTCCGGCACGTCGAGTTCGATCGACAGCGCCAGGTGATCGGACAATGCCGCCGGGAACGCCTTCAACGTCGCGCAATCCAGGCCCTCGGCGAGCAGGATGTGGTCGATCGCGCGCAGCGGTCGCCAGCTCGGGAATGTGGGCACCGTGATCAGTGGCGGTTGCAGCTTGGTCTGGCGATACAGGGTCTGCATCTCGGGACAATCGTGCGCGCAGTTGAAATCACCCATCAAGATCGCGTGCGGATGGTCCGAGAGCAGCTCGGCAATGAAAGACAGCTGCGAATGGCGCGATTGCGCGCCCAGCGACAGGTGCGCGACCGCGATGGTCAACCCTTCGTCCCCCTCGCCGAAGCGCGCCATCAGCACGCCGCGCCCGGAAATGCGGCCGGGCAGGGGATGATCGATGACTTCGACCGGTTCGAGCTTGCTCAGCAGGCCATTGGCGCTGGAGGCGACATTGCCCATGCGGCGATTGGGCTGGTGGCTCCAGTAGTCGAAGCCGCCCTGCTCGGCGAGATAGTGGGTCTGGTTGGTGAAGCCCGAACGCCAGCTGCCGGGGTCGCTTTCCTGCAGGCCGACGATGTCGTGTTCACTCGCAAGTTGCGCGATGGTGTCCAGCGCGCCGCGTTTGTTGCCTGCCGGCAACACGTGCGACCAGCTGCGCGTGGCGTAGTCGCTGTAACGGCGCGTGCTGGAGCCGGCTTGGATATTGGCGCTGAGCAGCTTGAGCCGACGCTTCGCTTTGGATTTGCTCATGCCTAAGACGGGCGCGCTTCAGCGCTTGCCCGCGCGCTCCTGTGCAATCAACAGGTCGGCGATGCGCAGCATGTCCTGCAGGCTGCGGCCGAGGACGCGATATTTTCCGTTGATGACCACCGTCGGCGTGCCGGGCACGTTGCTGCGCAGTGCGAACTCGCGCGCACGCTTGACGCTGGCCGTGGTCGCGGCGCCTTGCAGCACTGCATTGAACTTGCTGGCGTTGGCGCCGCGCGCGGCATAGAACGCGGCGAGTTCGTCGGCGGTGGGATTCTTGGGCAGCGTCTGTTGTGCATGCACCGCGACGAATACCGCGTTGTGGGTGCTGGCCTGCACGCCGGTCGATTTCGCGGCGTAATAACCACGCGCGAACTGGTCGCCGGCCGTGGCCTCCAGCGGCACATAGGTGAAGCGCACGTCCTTGGGCAGCTTGCGCTTCCAAGCATCGACCAACGGCTGGAACTCGGCGCAGACATGGCACCAGTAGCCGAACACTTCTGTGACTTCGATCTTGCCGGCGAGCGGCTCGAACGGTGTCCCGCCTTCGATGATTTCGTAATCGGTACCGGGCACAAGCGCGGGGCCACTCGTGGTGGCAGGCGAAGCGGCGATGGCGGCCACCGACCACAGCAACGCCAGCGACAACAACAAAAAACGCTTGATCATGGGGTCATCCTGCGGGGCAAAGACAAGCGCCGACCACGGTATTGTCGGTCGGCGCGATGAACACAAGCCGTGAAGTCCTCACGACTTGGCCGGACGCTCCTGCGCAACCAGCTGGTTGGCGATGCGTAATGCGTCCTCGAGGGTCTTGCCGAGGACGCGATATTTGCCGTTGACGATCAGCGTCGGCGTGCCTTCCACGCCGCTGCGGATCGCGAATTGCTGGGCGCGATTGAGCTGCCCGCCGATGGCGAAGCTGTTCATCGCATCGGTAAAATTTTTGCCGTCGACGCCCTGCTTGGCGACCAACGCGGAAATTTCTTCCGCGGTGGGCCGCTGCGACAGAGTGCGGGTCAAGTGGATCGCGTTGAAGATCGCGTTGTGGGTCTTGTCCAGCTGGTTGGACGCCTCGGACGCAAAATAGGCGCGTGCGAGCAGGTCGGTCGGTCCGCCGGCGAGCGGCACGTAGGTGAAGCGGACATCGCCCGGCAATTTGCGCTTCCACGCATCCACCAGCGGCTGGAAGCTGGCGCAATGGCCGCACCAGTAGGCGAAGACTTCGACGACTTCGACCTTGCCATTGAGCGGCTGGTAGGGCTGGCCGTTGGCGATCTCGACGTAGTCGGTGCCGGGCACCAAGGCGGGTCCGGAGGCGGCTGCGGTCGCGGCCGATGCGGCGACGGCCTCGGCGGCCGCGGACGCTTGCGGATCAGCGGCCACGGGCATCGCGGCCGGTTCGGCGGCAGCGGGTACTGCCTCGGCCTCGACGGTCGGGGTCGTGGCGGCGGCGGCTGCATCGTCTTGTTTGGTGCAGGCCATCATCGGCAGCAGAACCAGCAGTAACAGGGCCAGGCGCTTGGTCATCGCAATCACTCCGGATGGATTTGATGGATCTGGACTTTGATGGATCGTGCCGAGAACAGCAAATGGATCAGGGAAGTCGGATCGGGATAGCGCGTGTCAGGCAGCTTCAGATAAAGAAACGCCGGCCACAAGGTTGGGCCGGCGGTTTGATCAAGGCTGTGACGGCTTCGACAGGACGTGCGCGCGGAAGTTCACAGCGTTGTGTGTCATCGGTTTATTCGGCAGAGGACTTGGCTTCGCCAGCGATTGGTTCGACAGGCTCGGCGGTCGCGGGAGCAGGCACCGGTTCCGGCGCAGGCGCGGGCGCAGCAGGTGCTGCGGGAGCAGGCGCAGCCATCGCGGCGGCCACCTGCTCGGCGCTCGCTTCATCGCTGCGATTGTGCAAACCCTGCAGGTAGCTGGCCAGCGACTGGATTTCCTCGTCGCTCAATTCCTTGGCCACCTGCGCCATTACGTTGAACAGGGCCGGATCGCGTTGCGTGGTGGTGCCGGCGCGGTATTCCTGCAGGCGCCGCGCGACGTACCACGACTGCTGACCACCGACCTGCGGGTAGGCCGGACCTGGATTGCCCGCGCCTGCCGGACCGTGGCAGGCCATGCAGGCCGGCACGCCACGGGCGGCATCGCCGCTCCGATAGAGCTTCTGGCCGACTTCATAGAACTTCATGCCGGCGTTGGGGCCGGTGGCGATGGCCATGTCGTCGGCCACGCCGGCACCGGATTTCTGGGTGGCGAAGTACGCACCGAGGTCGCGCATGTCCTGCGCACTCAGCGCCGCGGCGTACGGCTGCATGATCGCGTTGACCCGCTCGCCGCTCTTGAACAGCGCCAGTTGGTGCGACACGTAGCGTTCGCTCTGGCCGGCGATCCGTGGATACAGCGCGGGATTGGCGCCATTGCCATCGAGGCCATGGCAGGCGGCGCAGGTCCCGGCCTTGGTCGCGCCGGCCTTGGCGTCACCAAAATTGGCCTTCGCCAGTGCGCTGACGGCGGTGGCATCGATCGGCAAGGTCTGAACCGGCGCGTTATCGGGCAACGGCGTGACCGTGGTCTGGGCGAAGGCGACGGCGGCGATGGCCAGAACGGCCAATCCGGCGATGCCATAGACGCGAGCGTGGCGCATGGGGAACTCCAAAACACAGGGGGCAGCGCCAGAAGCGTTGCCGAACGCCGGAATTATCGTTGCGGGGCTGCGCATGGGTCAAACGCGGCCGTCTCGTTTCCCGTAGGAGCGCGCTTGGGCGCGATGAGGCGTTACCAGTAGAGCCTCATCGCGCCCAGGTGCGCTCCTACAACAACCATGCGAAGAGCAGAGCCGGAGCGCATGCCATCCTATGCCGATGGCCAATCCGCTCGCCCGTTCCAAATACCTGCTCTCCGCCCACACCTGGCGGCAATTGCCGCCCGATGGCGGCTTCGAGGTCGCCTTCGCCGGCCGTTCCAATGCCGGCAAGTCCAGCGCGTTGAATGCCATCTGCCAGCAGAACGCGCTGGCCCACGTCTCCAAGACGCCGGGCCGCACGCAGCAACTGGTGTTCTTCGATATCCCGCCGACCACCGATCGCTACCTCGTCGACTTGCCCGGGTACGGTTACGCCAAGGTGCCGAAGGATCTGCAGGCGCACTGGCAGGCCTTCCTCGACGGCTACTTCAGTACGCGCGAGGCGTTGAAGGGGCTGGTGGTGGTGATGGATATCCGTCACCCGCTCAAGGATTACGACAAGCAGATGCTCGGCTATGCCGTGACGCGCGGCCTGCCCGCGCATGCATTGCTGACCAAGGCCGACAAGTTCGGCCGCGGCCAGCAGGGCAATTCACTGCAGGTGGTGCGCAAGGAGTTGTCCAACGCATACGGCGATACCGTCAGCGTGCAGACGTTCTCGGGGGAGTCGAAGCTGGGGGTTGAAGAGGCGCGCGAAGTCGTGGGTGGGTGGTTGCAGATTTGAGTCTTGTGCATGAGTGAATGTCTGCACACGAAATATCGCAGCAGTGACCGCTGCAATCGCAGCTTGATCAAATCGTAACCTTGGACAAAAAAGCTACGAAGTTTCGATGCGCACGCATCCACGGAACACTGGTGTCTCAAACCGGCAACGCTGCGCCATCTGTCGCGCCGCTATAGTGCAAACCTTGCGATCCGGGCCGCGGCCCACACATCGCCATCTCTCCTTCGAGCGACTGCATGTCCAGTCCCAGCAACGTCAACGAGTCGCCGATCACCGGCCGCGACCAACTGGTCGAATACCTCGCGTCCGGCGGCAAGCCGAAGGCCGCGTGGGGCATCGGTACCGAACATGAAAAATTCGGCTTCCAGCTCGACGATCTACGGCCGCCGACCTTCGATGGCGAGCGCGGCATCGAATCCATGCTCAAGGGCCTGACCCGTTTCGGCTGGAAGCCGGTCGAGGAACACGGCCATGTCATCGCGTTGTTGAAAGACGGTGCATCGGTGACGCTGGAGCCGGCCGGACAGCTTGAACTCTCCGGCGCAATCCTCGACAACGTCCACGACACCTGCTGCGAAACCAACGCGCACCTGGAAGAGGTCAAGGCCGTCGCGCAAGAACGCCAGCTCGGTTTCCTCGGCATGGGTTTTCAGCCGAAATGGCGGCGCGACGAGATGCCGTGGATGCCGAAAGGCCGTTACAAGATCATGCGCGCGTACATGCCCAAGGTCGGTACGCTCGGCCTCGACATGATGACGCGCACCTGCACCGTGCAGGTCAACCTCGACTTCGCCAACGAAGCCGACATGGTGAAGAAATTCCGCGTGTCGCTGGCGTTGCAGCCGATCGCGACCGCGTTGTTTGCCGACTCGCCGTTCACCGAAGGCAAGCCGAACGGGTTCCTCAGCTATCGCTCGCAGATCTGGACCGATACCGACAAGGACCGCACCGGCATGCTCGACTTCGTGTTCGAGGACGGCTTCGGCTTCGAGCGTTACGTCGATTACCTGCTCGGTGTGCCGATGTATTTTTCGTATCGCGACGGGGAATACATCGACGCGTCCGGAAAATCATTCCGCAAATTCATGGATGGCAAGCTCGATGTGTTGCCCGGCGCATTGCCGACGCTGCGCGACTGGTCCGACCATATGACCACCGCGTTCCCGGAAGTGCGGTTGAAGCAATACCTCGAAATGCGTGGCGCCGATGGCGGCCCGTGGAACCGTCTGTGCGCGCTGCCTGCGTTCTGGGTGGGTCTGTTGTATGACGATGCCGCGCTGGACGCGGCCTGGGACCTGGTCAAGGATTTCAGCCTCGAGGAGCGCAATCAGCTCCGCGATGGCGTGCCTAGGCACGCCCTCCGGCTGCCGTTCCGCAACGGCACGCTGCGTGATCTCGCACTGGAGGCATTGAAGATTTCCGCAGCCGGCCTGCAGCGCCGCGCACGCCACAATGACAACGGCGCCGACGAGAGCATCTTCCTGACACCGCTGATCGATTTCGCCGAAGCCAATGAAACCCCGGCGGAGCGCAAGTTGAAATTGTTCAACGGCGCATGGAATGGATCAGTCGATCCGGTGTTCCGCGAGTACGCGTACTAGCCTTTTACAGCAACGTCGACCCGCTTGTGTAGGAGCGCACCTGGGCGCGATGAGGTGTTACCGGTAACGCCTCATCGCGCCCAGATGCGCTCCTGCAAAGGATAATTTCGGCTGGATGACGTCGTCAGGAGAAACTTCCATGAAATCACGCGCTGCCGTCGCCTTTGCAGCAGGCCAACCCTTGCAGATCGTCGAGATCGATGTCGAGCCGCCGCGCAAGGGCGAGGTGTTGGTGCGGATCGTCGCGACCGGTGTTTGCCATACCGATGCGTTCACGCTGAGCGGCGAAGATCCCGAAGGCCTCTTCCCGGTGGTGTTGGGCCATGAGGGTGGCGGCATCGTCGAGGCCGTCGGCGATGGTGTCAGCAGCGTCAAGGTCGGCGATCACGTCATCCCGCTGTACACGGCCGAGTGCCGCGAGTGCAAATTCTGCAAGTCCGGCAAGACCAACCTGTGCCAGGCCGTGCGTGCGACGCAGGGCAAGGGATTGATGCCCGACGGCAGCACGCGTTTCTCGCACAACGGCCAGCCGATCCACCACTACATGGGTTGCAGCACCTTCAGCGAATACACGGTAGTCCCGGAGATTTCACTGGCGGTCGTCAACCCGCAAGCGCCGCTGGAAAAAATCTGCCTGCTCGGTTGCGGCGTCACCACCGGCATCGGCGCGGTGCACAACACGGCCAAGGTCAAGGCAGGTGACAGCGTCGCGATATTCGGTTTGGGTGGCATCGGCCTTGCGGTGATCCAGGGCGCCGTGCATGCGAAGGCCGGGCGCATCCTCGCCATCGACACCAATCCCGGAAAGTTCGAGCTCGCCATGCGTATGGGCGCAACCGACTGCATCAATCCGAACGATTGCGACCAGCCCATCCAGGATGTCATCGTCGAGATGACCGATGGCGGCGTCGATTTCAGTTTCGAATGCATCGGCAATGTCCAGGTGATGCGCGCGGCGCTGGAGTGTTGCCACAAAGGCTGGGGCGAGAGCGTCGTCATCGGCGTGGCGGGTGCGGGCCAAGAAATCAGCACGCGGCCGTTCCAGCTGGTCACCGGCCGCGTCTGGCGCGGCAGCGCGTTCGGCGGCGTCAAGGGCCGCACGCAGTTGCCGGGGATGGTCGAGCAGGCGATGTCCGGGGAGATCGATCTCGATCCGTTCATCACGCACGAGTTGCCGCTGGAGCGGATCAACGAGGCGTTCGAATTGATGCACGCAGGCAAGTCGATCCGGACGGTGATTCGTTTTTGAAGTTTGCTTCTCCCGAAGGGAGAATGAAAAGCGGGAGAACAGCACGCCATGCAACGTCTCGAACAACACACCTGCTTCGGTGGCCAACAGGAAGTCTGGACGCACGCGTCCGCGACCCTCGGCTGCGAGATGAAGTTCGGCGTGTACTTGCCGCCGCAAGCCGAAACCGAACCGTGCCCGGTGCTGTACTGGCTCTCCGGCCTCACCTGCACCGAGCAGAACTTCATCACCAAATCCAGCGCGCAGCGCTACGCGACGGAGCATGGCGTGATTCTGGTGTCGCCAGACACCAGCCCGCGCGGCGACAACGTGGCCGATACAGACGGTTACGACATCGGTCTCGGTGCCGGCTTCTACCTCAACGCGACCCAGCCCCTGTGGTCGCGGCATTACCGGATGTACGACTACATCGTTGACGAACTGCCGATACTGGTCGAGGAAAATTTCCGCGCTAGCGCTGCACGTTCAATCTCCGGGCATTCGATGGGTGGTCACGGCGCATTGATCATTGCGCTGAAGAATCCGGGCCGCTATCGCAGTGTGTCGGCGTTCTCCCCGATCGTGGCGCCGTCGCAGGTGCCATGGGGCGAGAAGGCGTTCACGCAGTATCTCGGCGACGATCGCGCGGCGTGGAAACCATGGGATGCGACCGAGCTGGTGGCCACCGCTACAGAACGATTGCCGTTGCTGATCGACCAGGGCGGCGCCGATGAATTCCTGGCCACCCAGCTCAAGCCTGAATTGCTGCAGGCCGCGTGCGCCGATGCCGGGCATCCGATGGAACTGCGCATGCGACCCGGTTACGACCACAGCTATTACTTCATTGCCAGCTTCATCGGCGAGCACATCACGCATCACGCCGCCGCGCTCAAAGAGCCCAGCAGGAAATCGGTGTAGGCGAAGCGGCCATCGCGCAGCACCGTCTCGCCGCGTTTGACGCGCAGCGCGCTGTTGAACATCGGCCCGGCATGCACGCAGGTGTGGAATTCACCATGCTCGCCGCAGGGGTCGACCACCGATGGCAACTCCGCAAGCAACGCAGCGTCGAAAGCGCGTCCACTGAACGAGGCATCAAGTTGCTGCGTGTCGACACAGCACAGGTGCGCGCGCAGGCCGCCGTCGATCATCTCCCGCGCAAGCCGCGCGGTATCGCTGCCGAACAACGGGTACATCGGCGTCCAGCCAAGCCGCGCGCACAAGGCGTCGCGATACGCCTTGATGTCCTCCAGGAACAAATCGCCGAACGCAACCGTGTCGAGACCAGGCCAGCGTTCGCGCGCCGTTGCCAGCGCCGCTGCGAAGACTGCTTCGTAGATCTCGTTGCTGGCACGCGCCGGCATGCGCGCCTCGATCACCGGGAGTCCGCAGGCACGCGCCTGCGCATGCAGGACGTCAACGCGGATGCCCTGCATCGCGATGCGCTCAAAGCCTTCGGTGATCGTCGTCACCAGTCCGACGACGTCGACATCGCTGCGTTGTTGCAACACATGCAACGTCCACGCAGCGTCCTTGCCACCACTCCATGACAGCAACACGGGCGTCTTGTCCGCGACGGACGTCATGCAGCGCGCCGCGTGCGGCCGTGCCTATGCAGCCGTCACGTCGCGCAATTCCCAAGCGCTGCCCGCCAGCAGCCGCAGGCGATGCTTGAACACGCTGCCGGGAATCGATGTGGTCGCGATCAGGTCGATATGCAGGTGGTCCTGCTGCCCGGTGACGGTGGCAGCGGGATCGGTGGCGCCGAATGATGCATCGACGCCATCAGGATCGGCCTGCGCCGCGCGCCAGCGCTGGAATAACGCATCGCTTCGCAGCGCGGCCTGAAGCTCGGATGCAAAACCGTCGGCTCCGTGTGAGGTGAATGCGAAGGCTGCATCGGAGCCGCGCGCCTTTTCGGGGTTGGGCAAACTCAGGTAATAGCGGGTAGCCATGCAGCACCTCCTGTCGGTGGCTGCACAGCCTACGCGTTGCGCGTTAGCGCGATGTCATCTTCATGCGAACGCGTGCGGTTTCGCAGCAAAGCCGAGTACCACCGCGCCGATCTGAACATCTGTGCCACTGGCTTGGCGCTCAGCGATGGACGGCGACCTGCAAGGACGCAATGCGCCGCATCTCAGCATCGTCCAGTAGAGCCGGGTCGTGCAACGCTTCGAGCGCGAAGGCGTGCACATCGTTGCCCCAGAACAAGGTATCGCCGACCAGCAGCGTCGGCACGCCGAAGACGCCCGCGCCAAGCGCAGCGTCGGTGTTGCTGCGCAGGGTCGCCTTGACCGTTTCGTTTGCGAGCATTGCGGGATCGACACCGAGCGCGGCGTTTACCGGCGCCAGCGCTTCCGCACTATCTGCCGCGCGTCCTTCGGCCCAGATCCAGCGGTAGATCGCATCGATCGCTGCGGGCGTCGTGCCCGCTGCAATGCACAGCCGCAACGCCGGGATTGGATTGAACGGATGCGCAGGCGGAAACCGCAACGCAATCCCTTCGCGCCGCGCCTGCCACAACACATGGCGATAGGTGAATTCCCGCTTGCCGGGAATCTCCGCCGGTCCTTTCTGTCCATGCGCGTTCAATACCGCCGCGAACAGGATCGGCACCAGTTCAACCGGCTGCTGCGTCGCCAATGTGCGGATCTTCCGCCAGTGCAGGTACGCAAACGGCGAGATGAAATCGAAATACCAGCACAGGGTCGGTGGTGTGGTCATGCTCAATGCCAAAGCCCGAGGATCAGCGCGTAAAGCGTGAACTGCAGGAAGTGGTAACCGCTGTCGATCATCCACAGTTTCACGCTGCGTCCGGTGAACGCGTAATTGATGCCGAAGCTGCTCGCCACCCAGCACAGGCCGACCGCGAAACTCGAGGGCAACGATTGGGTCAGCGTCGGTTTCGGGCCGAGGAAAATGGCGAACACCGCCGCCGCCAGGAAGCTCAGCGCGAAGGCGATGCCGAACACCAGCGCCGGATGCCGTTGCGGCGGGGCGCCCGGATCCATGCCGTTCTCGCGGCACCACGCGCGCGTGAACAATGGCCCGTACCAGAGACCTCCGAGCGCGAAGGCCGACAGCGCCGCAACGACCACCGCCAGCCAGTTGACATCCGCCATGGTGCATTTCCTGTTCAGTGCAGGCCACAGGATACGCCGTGGTATTTGTAGGAGCGCACCTGGGCGCGATGTGGCTCTACCGGTAG
>JAJAYW010000047.1 GCA_026786005.1 Lysobacter sp.
AGGCCTTTCATTTTCCTCCAAGCTAATACATACGGCGCCTAAACTTTTTTTTCGCGCGGCGCTGGCGCGGGGGCTTTCCCGCAAACCAACACCCCCCGCGCACAACCCTCCGCTCTACCTAAACGCGTGATCCATCGCGAATCATCACCGCGCGCTCGCGCCCGCGACCGCCGTCGACAACCGATCCGCCACCCACCACTCCGCAAACCCATCGAGTTTCGCGTTCTGCAAAAACCCGCAGTGCCCGCCCCAGCGCGCGATTTCCAGATGCACGTGCTCCGGTAGTTGCCAGCTGCGGAAGTCGGCGACCGGGATCACCGGATCGTCCTCGCTGGTGAGGATGCTGGCGGGAACGGTGAGCCCAGCCATGCGCTGATCGGCGATGTTGTAGCCATTGAAGTACGCATCCAGCGTATCAAAATCGGTGTGCTGCTCCGCCAGCCAGCGCGTCAGGTCGCGCAGGCCCTGTTTCAACATTCGATCGTCGTAGTCGTGTTGTTGCGGGAACAGTTTGCGTTTGCGCAGCAACGAGCCGCGCCACTTGCGTGCGAAATACCAGTTGTAGAACCCGACGCCTTCCTCCATCACCGTCATCGTCTTGGCGGGATCGAGCACCGGACAGACCGCGGCGGCGTGCGCCAATTGCAATCCGGTGCCGGGCGCGCGCAAGGCCACGCGCAGCGCGAAGTTGCCACCGAGCGAATAGCCGGCCACGACCATCGGTTGCGTCGCGAATCGGTTCGACACTTCGCGCGCGGCATGTACCACTTCGTCGATGCGATTGGAGTGGAACAGGGCTTCGTTGAGATGATGTGTGTTGCCGTGGTCGCGGAAATTCAGCCGGAACACGTTGAAGCCCTTGGCCAGCAAATGCGCGGTGGTCAGGCGCATGTAACTGGAATTGACGCTGCCTTCCCAGCCGTGCAGCAGCAATGCCAGCCTTCGCGGCGCCGATCCCGGCACGACGCTGTGCAGGCCCTGCAGGCGCACGCCATCGCCACCATCGACGATGTGTTCGGTGGTCAGCGCGCGCATGTTTTCAAGCAGGTGCTGGCCACGGCGCACGCGCAACGGACTGGAACTGAGGATCGATTGCACATGGCGGTTGCGCAGCCAGTGCGGCGGTCGGTAATCGGCAGCGGTCAACATCGCCTGGCCGATGCTCAAGCCGTCATCGCGGCGGTGATCCGCTCGCGCGCCAGCTCGGCGATGCGGCGGCGGCCGTCGGCATCGCCGGGCGCGATCGGCTCGAGGAAATGTACCTCGGCCAGCCGCGAAGGCTCGCCGAGCAGGCGCAGGAAATTACCGAAGAAAGCCTCACCCGGCTGGAACGCGACGATGTGTTGCGCCGACGCGTGTTCGCCATAACGCAAGGCCACGGGTTGCACCGGCGCGCCCGCTTCCACCGCGGCCAGGAAAATCCGCGCATGGAACGGGCCGATCTCGCGGCCGTCGCGGGTGCGGCCTTCCGGAAACACGCCCACCGAACGGCCTGCACGCAATCGCGCCAGCATTTCATGCAGCACGCCGCCAAGCGATTCCTGGTTGCCGCGCTGGTGGAAAATGGTTTCAGCGCGCAGCGCCATCCAGCCAATCAACGGCCATCCCGCGATCTCGCGCTTGGCGACGAAACCCATCATGCGCTGGCTGTGCAGCGCCACGATGTCGATCCAGCTGACATGGTTGGCGACGAACACGGTCGCACCCGGTAGCGGCGTGCCGACGCGGCGCAAACGGAAACCGAAAATATGCATCATCCCCGCCGACCACCAGTGGATCAGCCGATGATCCAGGCGTTTGCCGCCGCTGTGCAAACCCGCCGTCAGCGGCGTGATCAGCAGTAGCACGATCGGCAAATGGATCCCCAGGTGCCACAGCAGCAGCGGCACGCGCAACACGTAGCGGAAGACGCGCGCGAGCGGATTGGACGGGGGCGCGGTGGTCATGGCAACACCATACACAACCGCATTAGAGCGTCGCCACGGTATGGCGGCGGATGAATACGGACCGCTGCGATGTCAGCGTCGTTGCACCACGGCCAGGGTCAGGCGCGAGATGCAGGCGAGCCGGGCGTGGTCGTCCTCGATGCGGATTTCCCATACCTGCGTGCTGCGACCTACATGCAGCGCGCGCGCGGTGCCGGTGACCATGCCCTCGCGCACGCCGAGCAAATGATTGGCGTTGATCTCGATGCCGACCACGCCCCGCGACGCATCCACGCACAAGCCGCCGGCGGTGCTGCCGAGCGTTTCGGCCAGCGCCACCGACGCGCCGCCGTGCAACAGTCCGAACGGCTGCAACGTGCGCGCATCCACCGGCATGCTGCCACGCAGGTAATCGGGGCCTATTTCGGTGAAACGGATGCCGAGCGGCTCCATCAGAGTGCCGCGCGACATCGCGTTGAGGGCATCGAGGGTGATGCCGTCGCGGAAAATCACCTCAGCCAAGCCGCTCGATCAATCCGGTGCGTGGTGGTCAGCTGAACTTGAAGGCGCTGGGGCGCCAGCCGCGCGCATAGCTGCGCTTGGCGGCATAACCGCTGCTGGTGCCGTACCCGGTGCCGAAATCGCGCTCGCGGCGGGCATGCATGCGGTCCTGTAATTCCTCGCGACGGCTGTCGAGCCAGTCGGCACGTCCGACGACCGCGGGATTGACGCCGCGCTTTTCCGACTCCTGCTGGCGGAAGTCGCAGAAATCCTCGTAGGCCGCGAGTTCGTGCTCGAGCTCGCGCACGCACAACTCAATCATGATCGCGTCGTCGAGGTAGCCCAGCACCTCGATGTGGTCCGGGATAACGTCGGACGGATCGGCGAAATACACCAGCGCCGACATCACGCGTTGCTTGTCTTCGTCGGACAGGTTCCAACCGGTATCGCGCACCATCGCAATCATGTTGTCGAGCTGCAGCAGGCGCTCGAGGATGAAGTCGGGCACGTGGACTTTTTGCGCATCGGCCAGCAGCCCGCCGGCCGCCTTGATGACCTCTTCCGGGCTCCTGCCTTCGGCCGCTTTGCGCGCGACTTCCATGGCGTTGTTGAAGTGCGCAAGGTCGCGATCGTTCAGATTGATGGTCAGCGAAATCGACATGGCAGGTCCATTGGTGGGGAGAGCGGCAGACTAGGCGTGCGTTGTGGATGCGTCAATCCGTTCAACGGAGTCAACGCATCACGTCCCCGGCTCAGGCCAGCCGGAAGCGAATCTGGCTCCAGTCGTTGGTGTAGCGACGCTCGGAGGCGTAGCCACTGCTGCTGCCATAGCCCACGCCGAAATCGCGGGCGCGGTGCGCTTGGCGGCGGGCCGGAATTTGCGGGAGGCTGGACGGGAGGGACTTGGTCGGCTGGACGGACTTGAGGTTGTTCATGGCGAGCTCCGGTGGTGTGAATTGGTGTGTTGGTAAAGTACAACACCAGTTATGAGCCGTACATGGGCCGGAAGTCATGGACCAAAGCTTCTCTCCCTTGGGAGCAAAGGAGAAGACAACGGATCGTTGCAATGTGGCGACAGCGAGAGGGTGGGGACGAGATCAAGAGCCGAACCCTCACCCAGCCTTCGGGCACCCTCTCGCGCTACGCAGGAGAGGGGTAGCAACAACACCTTTGCTTTAGCCCCTGTCTTGCGCAGCGGGAGAGGGGTTAGGGTGAGGGTCCGGCTTTTTCACTGCGTCGGACTACATCATCGTCCGTGTGAACCTGACGCCCCGAAGGAAGTCTCCTGCTGGCGACTTCGACCTTCTCCTGAAGTGAGAAGAAACAGCAGAACCTCAAAGAATCGGCGCCAGCCCCGCCCCGAACGCAGTGAAGATCTTCGTGCTCAGCCAGCGGAAACCGATATCGACCTCGGGATAGTCGCCGACCGGGACATGACATTCGCGAAACCGCGGATCGTTCGGCGACAACGGCTGCGGACACTGCGGTCCGGGCTGGAATTCGTAACTGGTCGCGTAACTCACCGGCCACAGATCGAAGATCGGCAGGGTTTCGGAAATCTTGGCGAGGGAATATTCAAGGCCGGAAAACACCGGCAGCTTGTCACGGCGTGCGACGACCCATGAATTGTCGGGGGCGATGTCGCGGCGGATGCTGGCGGCCAGCGCTTGCGCAAAGTTGGCATCGTCGATCACC
>JAJAYW010000048.1 GCA_026786005.1 Lysobacter sp.
CCCCATCGCGCCCAGGTGCGCTCCTACAAGAGCACTACATGCTGGACAAAACAGGGGCGGCCGAAGCCGCCCCTTTGGAGATATCGATGCGACGACGAGTGCGCTTCGATATCGATGACAACTCCCGTCAGGACTTGGGCATCAGCACCTTGTCCACCACGTGGATCACGCCGTTGCTCTGGCGCACATCGGCGGTGGTGACCATGGCCGAATTGCCGTTGGCGTCGGTCAGCATGATGCCGCCGTCGTGCGCCATGGCGGTCAGCTGCTCGCCCTGCACCGTGGTCAGCATCGCCTTGCCGCCACCAGCCTCGATCTGCGCCATCAGCGCAGCCGCGTCCACGTTACCGGCGACCACGTGGTAGGTCAGCACCTTGGCCAGGTCGGCCTTCTTGTCAGGCTTCATCAGGCCATCGACGGCGCCGGCCGGCAATGCGGCGAACGCGGCATTGGTCGGTGCGAATACCGTGAATGGACCCGCGCCCTTCAGCGTGTCCACCAGGCCGGCGGCCTTGACAGCGCTCACCAGCGTGGTGTGGTCGGCAGAGTTCACCGCGTTGTCGATGATGTCCTTGTCGGCCAGCATCGCCGCGCCGCCGACCATCGGATTCTCGGTGGCCACCGGCATGGTTTCGGCGGGTGCCGCTTCCATCGCATCGGCAGCAGTGGTTTCCGCTTCCATCGCCGCGGTGTCTGCAGCAGCGGTGTCGACCGCAGGCTCGTTCTTGGAACATGCGCTCATCGCCATGGCCGAAACCAGTGCGACGCTAAGTATCGTGATCTTCATGTTGTTCCTCAGCAGTAAAACATCGGTTCAAAAAAGGGTCGCAATCACATCGACGGCATCAACACCTTGTCGACGACATGGATCACGCCGTTGCTCTGGTATACGTTGGCCGTGGTGACGGTGGCGACATTGCCCTTGGCGTCGGTGATCGAGACGCCACTGCCGGCGGACATTGCCGTCAGCGTTCCACCCTGCACGGTGGTCAGCATCGCCTTACCACCGCCGGCCTTGATCCGAGCCACCAGCGCAGCGGCATCGAGTCTGCCAGGCACCACGTGATAGGTCAGCACCGTGGTCAGGTCGCCCTTCATTTCGGGCTTGAGCAGGGTGGCGACGGTGCCGGCCGGCAATGCATCGAACGCAGCATTTGTCGGCGCGAACACGGTGAACGGACCCGGGCCTTTCAGTGTATCGACCAGGCCCGCGGCCTTGACTGCCGCGACCAGCGTGGTGTGGTCCTTCGAGTTCACGGCGTTGTCGATGATGTCCTTGTTGGAATACATCATCGCGCCGCCGACCATCGGGTTGGACATCTTGCTGCCCGATCGCATGTCCATGTTGTTTGAGCGGGTGTTGCCGTCATTCATCGCACAAGCGGTCAGGCTGCCAGCGGCGATCAACGCGGCTGCGAGTAATTTGAATTGCATGTGGGTCTCCAGTTCATTTCGGGGGTAGATAATCGCCTGCGGCGAGCACGCAATGGGTGCCCGGGAGCAGGTTCACGAACATTTACGGGGGGCAGCGCCGGGCGGATGCATCACGCGGAATTAACACTGCAATGACGCGGCGCATGCGTTGGCGGGGTCATCTTCGGTGATCCCAGCGTTGGCTGGGATGACGATAAAAACGGTTCGGCAACACGATTCGCCGCCTGAGTCAGGGCATCCCTCAATCCAGCAGCGGCTCCAGCGCAGGCCACACGTGATCGCGTAACTTGCGCTGCGCACTGGCCGCCGGATGCAGGTTGTCGCCCTGGAAGGCCGTGCGATCGGTGGCGATGGGTTGCAACAGGAAGGGTAATAACGCCGTGTCGAAACGCGCAGCCAGATCGCTATAACCGCGCTCGAATTCCTGCGTGTACGCGGTACCGTAATTCGGCGGCATGCGCATGCCGATCAGCAATACCTCCGCACCGATGCCCTGCGCCGCGCCGATCATGCGCGCGAGGTTCCTGCGCGATTGCTTCAACGGCAAGCCGCGCAGCCCGTCATTGGCGCCGAGTTCGATGACGACCACCGACGGCCGGTGCCGCACCACTTCGCCGACGATGCGCGCCGCGCCGCCCGCGGTCGTCTCGCCGCTGATGCTGGCGTTGACCACCCGCCAGCCATGGTTCTGTTTCGCGATGCGCTCGGCGGTCAGCGCGACCCAGCCTTGCGCCGCGTCAAGGCCATACGCGGCCGACAACGAGTCGCCCATCACCAGCACCGTGCGTACAGGCTGGGCCGAGGTCTCCGGCTGCGCCTGCGCTGACAACAACGGCGCCGAAAATGACAGCCCTGCCACAAGTAACCATTGAAGGCGTCGCCGCGCCCCCGCATATTCTGTTTTCATCGTGTCTCCGGCAAATTCCTCTTGGGGGACTTTGAATAACCGCGTAACAAGACCGTCATCCCCGCGAAGGCAGGGATCCAGTGACTTCAAACTGTTGAAAGCAAAGACACTGGATTGCCGCCTCCGCGGGAATGACGCGCCGGGGTTTCACAAGTTCCGTTCGTTTCGCCGACAGTAACTGCTGCCGCATGAATATCTCGAATCCAAGGATGCCCATGGCCGACGCCATCGCACTACCCGACGTTACCAAGCCCGACGTTACCAGGCATGTCCTGCGCGTCAGCGGCCTCGGCAAACGCGTGCCGCTGCCCGGCAGCGAACTGACCATTCTCGATGGGGTGTCGTTCGCGATCGACAAGGGCGACAGCGTGGCGATCGTGGGCGCATCTGGTTCGGGCAAGAGCACGCTGCTGTCGCTGATGGCCGGACTCGACACGCCCAGCGACGGCACGGTGTTGCTCGATGGCGAAGCGTTGTCGACGCTCGACGAGGACGGCCGCGCGCGCGTACGCGGCGAGAAAGTCGGCTTCGTGTTCCAGAGCTTCCAGTTGCTGCCCTCGCTGACGGCACTGGAGAACGTGATGCTGCCGCTGGAACTGCGCGGCGATGCGGATGCGGAAACACCGGCGCGCGCGATCCTGACCAAGGTTGGTTTGGGCGAACGTCTTGGCCACTATCCGAGGCAATTGTCCGGTGGTGAACAACAGCGTGTCGCACTGGCGCGCGCGTTCGTCACCACACCCTCGGTGCTGTTCGCCGACGAGCCCACCGGCAACCTCGACACGCACACCGGCCAAGCGATCATCGAACTGCTGTTCGCCATGAATGCCGACGCCGGCACCACGCTGGTGCTGGTGACGCACGACGAACACCTCGCCGTGCGTTGCAGCCGCATGTTGCGGCTCGACAGCGGCCGGTTGGTGTCTGCGTGAATCGTGCCGTGACCAGCCGCCTGCGCAACACCATGGGTCTTGCCTGGCGGCAACTGCGCCGCGACATGACCGCGGGCGATATCCGCATCCTGCTGGCGGCGTTGGTGCTGGCCGTCGTCGCCGTCACGGCGGTCGGTTTCATCACCGATCGCGCCGGACGCGCGCTTGCCATCGAAGCCAATCGCCTGCTCGGCGGCGATGCGGTGATCCGCGGCGACGCGCCGATTGATGGCGATGTGCGCGCGGCTGCCGATGCCAATGGCCTGCAGCGCACCGAAACCATCGAACTGCAAAGCATGATCCGCGCCGGCGATGACCTGAAACTCGGCGACCTGCGAGCGCTGGGCAAAGGGTTTCCGTTGCGCGGTACCTTCCGCATTGTCGACGCCACCGGCAATGAACGCGATGCCGATGGTGTGCCCGCATCGGGCACGTTGTGGATGAGCCGCGCCGGCGCCGATACCCTGGGCGCGAAGCTCGGTGACAGCATCGGCATCGGCGATTCGCAACTGCAGCTGTCGGCACTGGTGGTGCAGGAACCCGATGCCGCCCTCGATTACTTCAACGTCGCGCCGCGCGTGTTCCTCAACCTCGCCGACCTGCCCGCGACCGGGCTGGTGCAGGAAGGCAGTCGCATCCGGTATCGACTGGTCGTCGCAGGCGCCGCGCCCGCGGTCGAACGCTTCACCCGCAGCGCGCGTGCGTCGCTGGCGCGCGGACAACGGCTGGAAACGATCAGCGACGCGCGCCCCGAAATCCGTTCCGCACTGGATCGCGCCGGACGTTTCCTCGGGCTCGCTGCGCTGGTCTCGGTCGTACTCGCCGCGGTCGCCGTGGCGATGGCCGCGCGCCGCCACAGCGAGCGGCATCTGTCCGGCGCGGCGGTGATGCGTTGCCTCGGCGCCAGCCAACGTACCTTGGTCGGTATCCATGTCGGTGAATTGCTGTTGCTGGGGTTGTTTGCCTGCAGCGTCGGCGTGGCGCTGGCGTTTGGCCTGCAATGGGCGGTGGGCGAATGGCTGTCGCAGAAACTTGGATTGTCGATTCCGCCGGCCGGCTGGTTGCCGGCATTGCAAGGCATCGGCGTCGGCATGGTCGTGCTGCTCGCGTTCGGCGCGCCGCCGGTGCTGGCGTTGCGGCGCGTGCCGGCGTTGCGCGTGTTGCGCCGCGACCTGGATCCGACCGAACCCAGCGCGTGGCTGGTCGCGCTTGCAGGATTTGGCGGGCTTGCGTTGCTGCTGTGGTGGAAGGCCGGTTCGGCCACGCTCGGCAGCGCGATGTTGCTCGGCATCGCCGCCACGCTCGCGGTGCTGGCGACGCTGGCATGGTTGCTGATCGTGCTAGTGCGCCGCTTGCGTTCGCGATTGCGCGGAAGCCTGCGTTATGGCCTGGCGAACGTGAGCCGCCGCGCCGGAACCAGCATCGCGCAGGTCTCCGCACTTGGCCTCGGCCTGATGGCGTTGCTGCTGCTGACGTTCGTGCGCACCGACCTGCTCGATCGCTGGCAGCTGTCGCTGGCGCAGGACGCGCCGAACCGTTTCATCATCAATGTGCAGCAGGATCAGCTCGATTCCGTGCGCGCGCACATGCAGGCCAAGGGCATCGCGGCACCGACGCTGTATCCGATGATTCGCGGCCGGTTGATCGAGCGCAATGGCAAGCCGGTGACGAGCGCGAACTATGCCGCCGACGATCGCGAAGGGCAGCGTCGTGCCGAACGCGAATTCAACCTGTCGGTCGCCGCAACCTTGCGCGACGACAATCGCGTGACGTCAGGCAAATTCTGGCCGACGAACAAACTTGCCACGCCTGAAATCTCGGTCGAGGAGGACTTCGCCAAATCGCTGGGCTGGAAGCTCGGCGACAACATCGCGTTCGATATCGCCGGGCAGCGGTTCCAGGCGACGATCACCAGTACCCGCAGCGTCGACTGGGAAAGTTTCCGCCCCAACTTCTTCGTCGTCGCATCCCCCGGCGCGCTCGAAGGTTATCCGGCCAGCTACATCACCGCCGTCAGCGTGACGCCGCAGCAATCGCGCTTCACCGCCGATCTGGTGCGGGCGTTCCCGAATGTGTCGGTGATCGATGTCGATGCGGTGCTCAAGCAGGTGCGCAGCACCGCCGACCAGGTCTCCACCGTGGTCGAAGCGGTGTTCTATTTCTCACTCGCCGCCGGCGTGCTGGTGTTGCTGGCGGCGGTCAGCGCCAGCCAGGACGAGCGCCTGCTGGAAGGTGGCGTGATGCGGGTGTTGGGTGGCAGCCGTCGGCAACTGCGGCTGGCGCAGGCTTCGGAATTCGCCGCGATCGGATTGTTGTCGGGACTGGTCGCGGCGATTGCCGCATCGATTTTGTCCGGTGTCGTCGCCACGCGCGTGTTCGATTTGCCATGGCAACCGAACTTCGCGATGGCCGCGATTGGTGGTGGCCTCGGCATGCTGGCTGCGTTGGTCGCTGGACTGTTCGCCACGCGCCAGGTGCTGGATGCGCCACCCTCGGTGACGTTGCGCGAGTTGCAGAATTGAGACGACCAATGCTTTTGTAGGAGCGCACCTGGGCGCGATGTGGCTCTACCGGTAA
>JAJAYW010000049.1 GCA_026786005.1 Lysobacter sp.
AAACCTTCTTAGTTACCAAAATTAAACACATTTAGTTAATATCAGTATCCTGCCACTAATATTAAACAGAACACTGTGCGGCCTTGGACTGACCCCACCGGTCAGTCCATGACGCTATCTCGCTCTGACATCAACGCTTTCTCCCGAAATGGCCAGACGTCGCGGACGGGTTCCCGGATGCACGCGGGCGGGCGGTGACAGCCCGATGCCCATGAATTTCTTCCAGCACGGGACATGGAGTGGCGAGCCTTAGGCTGAGTCCTCATGCAGTCGCTGAAATCACGATTTCCGTATGCAGCGTTCTCATTGCCTGCGACAGCCTGCAATCAAGCTTTCAGACGCGAATTACCGCATCTCTAAAGCCTTGGACACATTCAGCCCAGCCGTCATGTACGGCGGGATAATTGACCCATGCCTCCAATCTCGCCCGTGCATGCATTCCACCCTGCCGTCGCCGCATGGTTTTCGGGCGCGTTCCCCGCACCGACCGAAGCGCAGGTGCTGGCATGGCCGGCGATCGCCTCCGGCCGCAACACGCTGGTCGCCGCGCCCACCGGTTCGGGCAAGACCCTGACAGCCTTCATGGCCGCCATCGATGGCCTCGTGCGCCAGGGCCTGCAGCAGCCGCTGCCCGACCAGACCAACGTGGTCTATGTCTCGCCCTTGAAGGCGCTGTCCAACGACATCCACCTCAACCTGGAAGCACCGCTGGCAGGCATTCGTGCCGAGCTGGCGAAACAGGGCCTGCCCGATGTCGACATCCGCACCGCGGTGCGCACGGGCGATACGCCGCAATCGGTGCGCGCGAAGATGTGGCGCACGCCGCCGCACATCCTGGTGACCACGCCGGAGTCGCTATACGTGCTGCTCGGTTCCGAATCCGGGCGGGGCATGTTGGCGACCACGTGCGAAGTGATCATCGACGAGATCCACGCCGTCGCCGCGAGCAAGCGCGGCAGTCACCTGTCGCTGACGCTGGAACGACTGGAGGCGCTGTGCGGACGGCGGCTGACGCGCATCGGCTTGTCGGCGACACAAAAACCCATCGACGAAGTTGCGCGGTTCCTGGTGGGCGCCGCCGCGGTCGCGGCCGATGGCACGCCCGATTGCGAGATTGTCGACATCGGTTACGCCAAGCAGCGCGACCTGGCGCTGGAACTGCCCCCGGTGCCGTTGCAGGCGGTGATGTCGAACGAGCAATGGGACCTGGTGTACGCACGCATCGCGCAATTGGTCGAAACACATCGCACCACGCTGGTGTTCGTCAACACGCGGCGCATGGCCGAGCGTGCGGCGCGGCACCTCGCGGAAAAACTCGGCAAGGAGCATGTCGCCGCGCACCACGGCAGCCTCGCCAAGGAGTTGCGGCTGGACGCCGAGCAGCGCTTGAAGTCCGGGCAGCTCAAGGTGCTGGTCGCGACCGCATCGCTGGAGCTGGGCATCGACATCGGCGACGTCGATCTGGTATGCCAGCTGGGTTCGCCGCGTTCGATCGCCGCGTTTTTGCAACGCGTCGGCCGCTCCGGGCACGAGGTTGGCGGCCTGCCGAAAGGCCGCCTGTTCCCGTCGTCGCGCGCCGCCCTGGTCGAATGCGCGGCGTTGCTCGACTGCGTGCGCCGCGGCGCACTCGATGCACTCGAGATCCCGCGTGCGCCGCTGGATGTGCTGGCACAGCAGATCGTCGCCGAGGTCGCCGCCACCGAATGGGACGAGGACGCGCTGTACGACTGGCTGCGTCGCGCCTGGCCGTATGCGCAACTGGCGCGCGCCGATTTCGATGCGGTGGTGCGGATGTTGGCCGACGGCTTCACCACGCGCCGCGGCCCACGCGCCGGCTACTTGCATCGCGATGCGGTGCACCGTCGCCTGCGCGGACGCAAGAACGCGCGCATGACCGCGGTGATGTCCGGCGGCACGATTCCCGATACCGGCGACTACGCGGTGATCCTCGAACCGCAGGCGATCACCATCGGCAACGTCAACGAGGACTTCGCGATCGAAAGCCTCGCCGGCGACATCTTCCAGCTGGGTAACACCAGTTACCGCATCATCCGCGTCGAACCCGGCCGCGTGCGCGTGGAGGATGCGCAAGGCGCGCCGCCAAGCATTCCGTTCTGGCTGGGCGAGGCGCCGGGGCGCACCGATGAGTTGTCGTTTGGGGTGTCGCGGTTGCGGGCTGAAATCGCGGCGCGACTTGGCGGCAGCGAAACAATTTCCCCGCAGGTCCTGTCTCCCCTCTTTGGAAAAGAGGGGCCAAGGGAGATTTGCTCTTCGCCACGCGAGCCAGAAGCAACCGCAACTCTCCCCCAACCCCTCCCTTCCAGGGAGGGGAGTCCCGCGCATGCCTTGCCCCCCATCTTTGAAAAAGAGGGGCCGGGGGAGATTGGCTCTTCGCCATGCGAGGCAGAAACAGCCGCAACTCTCCCCCGATCCCTCTCTTCCAGGGAGGGGAGCCACCGCGCCGCGCTCACGTGGCTGTCGGACGAGGTTGGTATCGATGAAGTCGCGGCACTCCAACTCGTCGATTATTTCTCCCGCCAGCAAACCGCGCTGGGCGTGCTGCCCACGCAACAAACGATCGCCATCGAGCGCTTCTTCGACGAATCCGGCGGCACCCAGCTCGTCATCCACACGCCGTTCGGCAGCCGCATCAACCGTGCTTGGGGCCTGGCGCTGCGCAAGCGCTTCTGCCGCAAGTTCAACTTCGAGTTGCAGGCCGCGGCCACCGAAGACGCGATCGTGTTGTCGCTGTCGACCAGCCACAGCTTTCCGCTGATCGAGGTGTCGCGTTACCTGCATTCGTCGTCGGCCAGCGACGTGCTGGTGCAGGCGCTGCTCGACGCGCCGCTGTTCAACGTGCGCTGGCGCTGGAATGCAACCACGGCGCTCGCACTGCCGCGATTCAGCGGCGGCACCAAGGTGGCGCCGCAACTGCAGCGCATGCGCAGCGAGGATTTGCTGGCGACGGTGTTCCCGGACCAGGTCGCCTGCGCCGAAAACCTGGTCGGCGAACGCGTGGTCCCCGAGCATCCACTCGTCGCGCAGACCCTGCACGACTGCCTGCACGAGGCCATGGACGCCGATGGCTGGCTCGACGTGCTGCGCAAACTCGAGAGCGGCGACATCGAAATCATCGCGCGCGACCTCACCGCGCCGTCGCCGTTCGCGGCCGAAGCGCTCAACGCGCGGCCGTATGCGTTCCTCGACGACGCGCCGCTGGAGGAACGTCGCACGCAGGCGGTGATGAGCCGGCGTTATGCAGACGCCGACAGTGCAGACGACCTGGGACGGCTCGATCCGGATGCGATCGTCGCGGTGCGCGAAGAGGCGTGGCCGGAAGCGCGCAATGCCGATGAGATGCATGAGGCGTTGATGGGTCTGGGCTGCATCACCGACGATGAGGCGCAGGCGTGCGGCTGGACAGAATTCCTGGGCAAGCTTGCCAGCACGCAGCGCGCCACCCGAAGCGACGTGATCCCTGTAGAGCGGAGCTTGCTCCGCTGCTCTGGCGTCTCGGCAACAAGCAGCGCAGCAAATCCGCTCATCCTGAGTCCGTCGAAGGACGCTCTACAAGAGCCTGTCGCATTGTGGGTCACCGCCGAACGTTTGCCGCAACTGCAAGCGCTGCACACCAACGTCGCGTTGCAGCCACCGATCGAAGCACCGGCCGAATTCGCGGCGGTCGCATGGACCCGCGAGGACGCCGCGGTGGAAATCGTGCGCTCGCGACTGAGCGGCCTCGGTCCGGCGACGGCGGATCAGCTTGCCGCATCACTCGCATTGCCGCGCACCGACATCGACATCGCGTTGCTCGGCCTCGAAAGCGAGGGCTACGTCATGCGCGGTCGCTTCACGGCCAATGCGAGCGAAGACGAATGGTGCGAACGCCACCTGCTCGCGCGCATCCACCGCTACACCATCGGCCGCCTGCGCCGCGAGATCGAACCGGTCGAACCGCGCGACTTCATGCGCTTCCTGTTCGACTGGCAGCGCGTGTCGAAGGCGACGCGGGTGAGCGGGCCGGAAGCGCTCGCCGGCGTGCTGGCGCAACTGGAAGGCTTCGAGGCCCCGGCTGCGGCGTGGGAAAGCGAATTGCTGCCGGCGCGGGTGACCGACTATTCGATCTCATGGCTGGATGATTTGTGCACCGCCGGCCGCATCGCATGGACGCGCCTGCGCGGCGCAGTCATATCCGACGCCAGCGTCGGCCGCGCCGCGCCGGTGCGTGCAACGCCGATCGTGTTGCTGCCGCGCCGGCAGCTGGCGTTGTGGACACGCCTGACCGCAGGCCGCAGCGAAGAAGAACCGGTGCTGACCTCGCGCGCGGAACGTGTCGCCG
Source organism: Lysobacter sp. (assembly GCA_026786005.1). Lineage (GTDB taxonomy): Bacteria > Pseudomonadota > Gammaproteobacteria > Xanthomonadales > Xanthomonadaceae > JALYOU01. The sequence continues at coordinate 4,340 of JAJAYW010000049.1, forward strand.
ATTATCTCGCTGCGCATGGCGCCTCGTTCTTCGATGAACTGGTCAGCGGCGCGCACCTGCTGCGCACCGAACTCGAGGACGCGCTGGCCGAGCTGGTTGCACGCGGACGCGTGCACTGCGACAGCTTCGCCGGCCTGCGCGCGTTGCTGGTGCCGCAGTCGAAGCGGCCTTCGGCGTTCAACCGCCGCGGGCGTCGCGCTGCCTTGTTTGGCATCGAGGATGCGGGGCGCTGGACGCTGACGCGGCGATCAATTAATCGTCAATCGCGCGAGGGTGTGGATCTGGAAAATCGTCAGTCCCGCGCAGGCGTAAGTGACGGCAAGAAGCAGAACAAATCGCCCAATACCCTTGACTCAGACACCATCGAACACATCGCCCGCACCCTGCTCCGTCGCTATGGCGTCGTCTGCTGGCGCCTGCTCGAACGCGAAGCTGCATGGCTGCCGTCGTGGCGCGAACTGTTGCGCGTGTATCACCGCCTCGAAGCGCGTGGCGAGATCCGCGGCGGCCGCTTCATCGCCGGCCTCTCCGGCGAGCAGTTCGCGCTGGCCGAAGCGATCGGCGCGTTGCGGCAAGTGCGCAACCGCGCGCACGACGGCGACCTGCTTGGCCTGTCCGCGCTGGATCCACTCAACCTCGTCGGCACCCTGCTGCCCGGCGCCAAGGTGCCGCGCCAGCTCGGCGCACGCGTGCTTTGGCGCGACGGCCTGCCACTGGCTGCGCTGGTCGCGGGCCAGGTCGAGTTCATCGCGCAATGCGAGCCTGGCGAAAAACACGCCATCCGCAAGGCGCTGCTGCGCGAACCGGACGTGGCCGCGATGCGATCGACGGCGGAACGCGCCGAGGAAATCCACTGTGCCGATGAGGAATCCGGAACGACTTGAACGCGATGCCTGCCTCTGTCGCTCCCGCTCTAGGAAGCTTCCTGCACATCGCCGCATCGACCTGACCACGACCATAATCTCGCTACCGCGCACGCCGTCCTCGATGACCCGCCATGTCCACGCAGCCACCACCCTGGAAACGTCCCAAGCCAAAGACCACAACGCGCTCTTCGCCGCTGTCTCCCAGGCAGCTGGCTGCTGCCAGGCAGCGCGCCGCCGAAGCCGGCCGCCGCTACCCCAACCTGGTTGACAACATGTGGGCGGCGAAGCTGCCGAAGTGATGCGGCCGCACATGGGCTACGCATGAACAAGCTGAATCACGGCGTGTGCACCGGTCTCACGAGGTGCGACGCATCGCCGGACACTGGTGGCTCGAACCATCGAGACGCGATGAACACCCTCGAAAAGCTCTCCATCCTCGCCGACGCCGCCAAATACGATGCGTCGTGCGCCTCCAGCGGCGCCACCAAGCGGAATTCGCTGGGGACCGGGGGCATCGGCAGTACCGGTGGCACGGGGATATGCCATTCGTACACGCCCGATGGGCGCTGCGTTTCGCTGCTGAAAATCCTGCTGACCAACTTCTGCGTGTTCGATTGCGTGTACTGCGTCAACCGCGTATCGAGCAACGTGCGCCGCGCGAGGTTCACGCCGCAGGAAGTCGTGCAACTCACGCTCGACTTCTACAAACGCAACTACATCGAGGGCCTGTTCCTGTCGAGCGGCATCATCCGCAACGGCGACTACACCATGGAGCAACTGGTCGAAGTCGCGCGCTGCCTGCGTGAGGACCACGCGTTCCGCGGCTACATCCATCTCAAGACCATCCCCGACGCATCGCCCGACCTGATGGCACGCGCCGGCAAGTACGCCGATCGCCTGAGCATCAATGTTGAGCTGCCGACCGAAGCCGGCCTCCAGCAACTGGCGCCCGAAAAAAGCCTGCCCGGCATCCGCGCCGCAATGGGCAATCTGCGCTGGCGGATCGAGGAAGCGAAACAGGAACGCAAGGCGGCTCGCGGCAAGGCACGGCCGCCGCCGTTCGCGCCGGCTGGCCAGAGCACGCAAATGATCATCGGCGCGGACACCACGGATGACCGCGCGGTGCTCGACAGCAGCGTCAACATGTACAACAACTATCGGCTGCGGCGGGTCTACTACTCGGCCTTCAGCCCGATTCCGGATGCGTCGGCGCGCCTGCCGCTGCAGCCGCCGCCGCTGGCGCGCGAGCACCGGCTGTACCAAGCCGACTGGCTGCTGCGTTTCTACGACTTCGAGGCCGATGAAATCCTGCCGCGCAGCGATGACGGCGCGTCGATGCTGGACCTGGACATCGATCCGAAGCTCGCGTGGGCCCTGCGGCATCACGATTACTTCCCGGTGGACCTCAACACCGCGCCCAGGGAACGCCTGCTGCGCGTGCCCGGGCTCGGTACGCGCAACGTCGGCAAGATACTGATGGCACGCCGGCATGCGCGGTTGCGGCTGGACGACCTGTCGCGGCTGCGCGCGCCGCTGAAGAAGATGCTGCCGTTCGTGGAAGTGATCGACCACCATCCGCGCAAGCTGCTTGACGATGCGACGAAGCTGCGCGCACGCCTTGCGCCGCTTCCGAAGCAGGCGGTGTTGTTTGCATGAGTCGCCCCTGCGCCGGGCTGCTTTCGGCGCGTCGTGATCGGCAGACACTGCGGTTTCGTTTCGTGCGTACCTGTCGGCAACCGTTGTCCCCGCCATGATCCGCGCCATCGTCGACCCGCCATGGGATTTCAGCGCATGGCGCGCGCAAGCGCGCATGGCGTTGCGCGGCGGCATCGAACCCGCCTCGATCGACTGGCAGGATCCACAGCACCTGTCGTTGCTTGATGGTCTCGCGCTCAATGCAATTCCCGCCCGCATCGATGCGCCACGGGTCCCGCGCGCCTTCCTGCCGCTGGCCGCACGCGTGCTGGCGCATCGCGAACCACAGCGGCACGCGCTCCTGTACCGGCTGCTGTGGCGCATGACGCACAGCGAACCGCATCTGCTCACGCACGTCACCGACCGCGACGTCCACCGCGCCCGCGAGCTTGAGAAAGCGGTGCGCCGCGACGCCCACAAGATGAAGGCGTTCGTGCGTTTTCGTGCGGTGCCGGGCGAGGACAACGCCTACGTGGCGTGGTTCGAACCCGTAAACAACATCGTCGATCTGGTGGCACCCTTTTTCATGCGCCGCTTCGCGGGCATGCGCTGGGCGATCCTGACGCCTGACCGCAGCGTGTCCTGGGATCTGCAGACACTGTCGTTTGGCCATGGCGCGTTGCAGAGCGACGCGCCCGGCGACGATGCGCAGGAATCGCTGTGGCGCACGTACTACGCCAACATCTTCAATCCCGCGCGCACCAATCCGCGGATGATGCGGCAGGAAATGCCGCAGAAATACTGGAAGAACCTGCCCGAGGCACAGCTGCTGCCCGATCTCCTGCGCAATGCCGGCCATCGCGTGCGCGACATGGCCGAACGCGTGCCCCAACCGCCACGCCGTCGCATCCCCTTGCCACCACTTCCTGCGCCGGATCCGGCCGACGACAGCCTCGCCGCATTGAAAGCCGCTGCGCGCGAATGCCGGCGCTGCCTGTTGTGGGAACCGGCCACGCAGACGGTGTTCGGCGAAGGTCCGCAGGATGCGCGCGTCATGATCGTCGGTGAACAGCCCGGCGACGAAGAAGATCTCAGTGGCCGTCCCTTCGTCGGTCCCGCCGGAAAACTGTTCAACGGTGCGCTGGCCGAACTCGGCATCGATCGCGCGCAGATCTACATCACCAACGCGGTCAAGCATTTCAAGTTCGAGCGACGCGGCAAGTTCCGTCTGCATCGCAACCCGGAGCCGTCGGAACGCGCCGCATGCCGTATCTGGCTGGAACGCGAACTGGCAACGGTGCGTCCACATATCGTCGTCTGCATGGGCGCGACCGCGTCGGAGGCGGTGTTCGGAAAGGGCTTCAGGTTGCTGCAGGAACGCGGTGTCTGGCGCACGCTCGTCGACGGCACGCGCGCGTTTGCCACCGTGCATCCCGCGTGGGTACTGCGACAACGCGATGCCACCCAACGCGACGCCGCATACCGCAACCTCGTCGACGATCTCCGGCTGCTGGTTTCAGGCACTGCCGAAGACTGAATCCTGCGTACCAGTCTGCCTCGGCCCTGGCGGAGCGAACCTTCTACGGGTGCGTGTCAACTCGTGGGCAGCAATGACGGCTCATTGCGCAGCCGCAACCACAGCGTCTGCACCACGAGCAGCACGGCAATGGCGAGGGCGACCCACGAGGCGGTGCCGGCACCTGCCAAGGTCGAATGGGCTTGCGCGAAGTACACGCCCACCAATCCCCATACTGCGGCGCCCGCATAATCGACGTTGCCGCGCATCCGGCCATTGAGCACCAGCAGCAGCACTGCAGCGATGGCGAACAGCGCCAGGCTCCACGGCAGCATGTTGTCTGTCGGCAACAACTTGTAGGCGACGATCGCCTGCGCAAGATTCAGGAACGCAGCCACAGATAGCCAGCCTGCATGCAGCGACAGCGGCGTCCATGCCCACAGCCATTGTCCTTTCTGCGGAATGTTGTCGCGCGACAGCACCTGCGCGCAGTACACCAGGCATGCCAGCGCACCGAAGATCACGATCAGGCACAGCCAGAACAGGCCCATCGAAAACAGCGGCATCCAGGCCGCGGTCAACGCGAATCCGCCGGCTGCCGCAGGCGCGATGCGCGTCAGCGTCTCGTCTTCCCTGCGCGTGCCCGTGGCCTGCCACACGCCGTAGATCACGTCGAACACGAAGATCAGCCCCCAGATGGCGAAGGCGTAGCCGGCCGCCACCAGCAACGTGGGGTAGCGGTCCGACATCGTGCCGTTGTCGGCACCGAACGTGCCGTTTTGCGAGAACCATGCGACCAGCGGCATGGAAAGGGACAGCAGCAGCACGAGGATGCGCATGACAGGTTCACCTTGCGGAATGTTTCGCGACCCTAGCAAACGCCTGGGTGCGACGAGTTAAGCCTGCGTGTATGGGCCGGTTGATATGCGCCGAAACAACACGCCACGTGGCATCCGCACACGCGCCTTCACGTTATCCATTCCGTTCGCCATCGACACTTCGAGCCTCTCACTCGAAGCGGGAAGGTGTCATGGCAATTCGGAAAAAAAGCACAGGCAGCAAGGACGTCGAACTGGTGGCGAAACTGATGGAGGACATCGACATCGCGATGTTCACCACCGTCGGTCCGGGCGGCTATCTGGTCAGCAGGCCGTTGTCGACGCAGGACGTGACCTTCGACGGCGAGCGCGTGTGGTTCTTCACCGAGGCCGACAGTCCGAAAGTCGCGGAGCTCAAGCGCAACGGCAAGGTCAATCTTGCGTATGCGTCGAAGGGCAAGAACACCTACATCTCGGTGACCGGCGACGCACGTCTCAGTCGTGACCAGAGCCGCATCGACCAGTTCTGGAATGACGCGCTGAAAGCGTTTTTCCCCAAGGGCAGGCAGGACCCGAACCTGGCGCTGATCGAGGTTGCACTGCGCACCGCCGAGTACTGGGACGGTCCCGGCTCGTTTCTCGGCAAGGCGATCAGCTTCGTCATCGCGCGGGTGACAGGCGACGACGACGTGCTGGCGAAGACCCGCATCGTCGACATCAAGGCCGGGCGCAGCCGCAAGCCGCCGTCGAGCGATACCGCTCCGCGCAAGGGCAAGACCGCGGTGAAGAAGGTGTCGGCGCCGCTCAGCAGGAAGACCGCCGCGAAGGCATCGCCTGCGCAAGCGAAAAAATCCTCTGCCGGGCGCGCTGCGCGTAAAAAGGTTGCCAAGAAAACGACCGGGCGGACAGTCGCGAAGACCACTGGAACGCGTCGCGCTAAATAGGTCTCAAGTTGCGAACATCAGGTAGGGCGGGTCTCGACCCGCCGCTCCTGATCACGGGAAACGTCGCGGGTCGAGATCCGCCGTGCGATGTTGCTTATCCATGAAGCGGCGGGTCGAGATCCGTCCTACGGACCCGCGTTCGTGGGTTTTCGTTTCATGCGGAGGCAATCACCGCGCACCTCGACGATTTCCCCATGCGCGCAGACCATTGCCTGCTCATTGCCGACCGGCACGATCCGCATACCACCTGTGAATCCGGAAAAAGCCGGCAACACGGTCAATCGGTCACGCATCCAGAACGCGGGCCAGTGGCCGCGCAATCCGGGCAGGGCGATCGCCGGATGCACGTGGCCGCAGAACGTGTGCAGCACCGGGTCGGCTTGCGGCGCATGGCATAGCAGGAACGGCGCATCTTCCACATGCTCACCCGGCAGATCGATATCAAGTCCGGCCGCAGCCAGCGCCCGATCATGGTTGCCGGCGATGACCGAGATGCGCACGCCATCGAGCTCGGCGTGCCAGCGATTCCACACCTCACGCCATCGCGTGTCGATGGGCGCGCCGTGCAGCATGTCGCCCAGCACCCACAGCTCACGCGCACCGCTGTGCGCCAGCAGCGTAGACAGGCGTTGCAGGTCGTATGCGGTACCGCCGCTGGGCAGCGCCAGGCCTGCGCGGCGGAACACATCGCTCTTGCCCAGATGCAGGTCGGCGATCAGCAGGCGCGAACGTGCGGGCCAGAACATCGCGCGGTCGCCGTACAACACCATGCGTTCGCCGGCGATGGTCCGCTCCAGACTATTGGCCATGCCGCTTTTCCAGTTGCGCCGCCGCGCGCTGCACGCGCGTTTTCCAGTCCTCGGTGCTGAGTTGCCCGCGCAGGCTGTCGGCCCACAGGGGAAACGACAGCGGCGTGAGGCTGCGCGGAGCGTGCAATGCCAACGTGCGGCGCGAGCACGACGCGAGCGTGTCGGCCAACCGAGACACTTCAAGTTGCGTGGCGAACACCTCACGTTCGGCCTGCGCCAGCAGCAGGTGGCCGGGGTCGAAGCGTTGCAGCACGTCGAAGATCAATCCGCTGGATGCCTGCAACTGGCGCATCGAGCGCGGCGCGCGGCCCGGCAGCGAAGGCGGCAGCAACCCGGCGACGCGCGCGATCTCGCGGAACTGGCGACGCGCGAGTTCGCCGAGATTGAGACTGTCGCGCAGGTCGTCGAGCAAACCATCGGGCGACAACATCGCGTGCAGCGTCTCCGCATCGATGCCGACATCATTGGCAGGCGACAGCACGAAACCGTAGTCGTTGGCGGCAAAGCTGAAACTGTTGGCGAAGATGCGGCCCCAGCGCAGCGACAGCAGCGAGGCCAGCCCGTCGTGGACCTGCCGGCCGGCGAAGGGATAGACGAACAAGTGCGAGCCCTGGCGCGTCTTGATGGTTTCCGCCAGCAAAGTGCCGGGCACGGGCAGCGCGGACAACGTGGCCTGCAGCTGCAGGAGCGGCGCGATCGCGCGCATTTCTGCAGCAGCGTCATCGCTTGCGAACATGCGTTCGACTTCGTGCCCGAGTTCCGACGACAGCGGCATCCGCCCGCCCTGCCATTTCGGCACCGCACCGTCGCCGGATCTGGCGGCGCGCACGTAGGCGGCCATGTCCTCCAGGCGCACCAGTTCCAGCAGCCGGCCCGCGAACTGGAAACGATCGCCTCGTCGCAATCGCCCCACGAAACCCTCCTCGACCGAACCCAGCCTGCCGCCACGCAGGACCTTCACCGCGACGCTGCCATCGCTGGTGATGGTGCCGATCGACAGGCGATGGCGCAGCGCGATGCGCCGGTCCTCGACGCGGTAGAGGCCGTCGTCGCCGATCACGACGCGGCAGAAATCGGGATAGCTGGCCAGCGCCGCGCCGCCCTGCACGATGAAATCGAGCACCTCGTTCCAGGTGGCACCATCGAGAGCCGCGTAGGCATGCGTGCCGCGCACTTCGGCGAACAGCACGGTCTGATCGAAGCCGCCGCCGAGCGCCAGCGTGACGCAATGCTGCGCGAGCACGTCCAGGCACAGGGTCAAGGGTCGCCGCGCCTCGATGGCGCCACGCGCGATCGCGCTGCGTGCGGCGGCGTATTCGACCAGTTCCAGCGCATGCGTGGGCACGCAGACCACGTGTCCGGCTTCGCCCGGTCGATGCCTGGCGCGTCCTGCACGCTGCAGCAAACGCGCCACGCCCTTCGGACTGCCGATCTGCAGGACCTGGTCGACGGCGGGAAAATCTACGCCGAGATCGAGGCTCGATGTCGCCACCACGCAGCGCAGGCTGCCGTCGCGTAGCCCTTGTTCGGCGGCGGCGCGCAGCCTTGGATCCAGCGATCCGTGATGCAGCGCGAGCGTCGATGGGTCTTCGGGCCACACCGCGGTCAGCGCCTGGTGCCAGAGTTCGGCCTGCGCGCGCGTGTTGGTGAACAACAGGCTGGTGCGCACGGCGCTCAGGCGTTGCAACACGCGTTGCAGTTGCGACAGGCCCAGATGTCCCGCCCACGGAAAGCGTTCGCCTTCCTCCGGCAACAACGTCTCGATCTTGAGCGTGCGTGGCTTGACGCCGGAGATGATGTGCGACGCCGGCGCGTGCGGCAGCAGCACGTCGCGCGCTTCGTCGAGATTGCCGAGCGTCGCCGACAATCCCCACAGCCTCAGCTGCGGCGACAACGCGCGCAAACGTGCCAGGCACAGCTGCAACAGCACGCCGCGTTTGTTGGCGAGTAGTTCATGCCATTCGTCGACGATGACGCAGCGCAGGTTGGCGAGTTGCGGCGCGGTATCGGGATACGAGAGCAACAACGCGAGCGATTCGGGCGTCGTCACCAGCACGTCGAGTTTCCCGGCGCGCGCGAGGCGCTTGTCGCGCGCGGTCGCGTCGCCGGTGCGCATGCCCACCTGCCAGTCGAGGCCGAGTGCATCGATAGGTTCGCGCAATGCACGCACGGTGTCGGTGGCGAGGGCGCGCAGTGGCGTGATCCAGAGCACCTGGATGCGACCGCTGGCGCCGTCCCTGCCCCGCGTTCTTGCGCCGTCCCGCCCTGCCCTGGCCGCGATTGGCGCGCGATTTTTTTCAATGGCCGCGGACGAGGCCAGCGCTTCCAGCAACGGGCCGCCGAAGGCCGCCAGCGTTTTTCCACTGCCGGTCGGCGTGTGCAGCAAACCTGATTCGCCATCGAGATAGCGTTGCCACACCTCGCGCTGGAAGGGCAGCGGTTTCCACCCTTGGGCCTTGAACCACGCGGCAAGGGGTGCGTGCGTGCCTGGCGTCGTGGCGCGCCGTCGCTTGCGGGCATCGTGCGGATGTTGCGTGGATGCGTCGCCCTTCACCGCGCGAGCGCCCGCAATGTCTCCAGTTTGTCCGCTTCGGCCATCGGCTTGTCGTGCCGCCAGCGCAGGATCCGCGGGAAACGCACGGCGATGCCGGATTTGTGGCGACTGGATCGGTTGACCGCCTCGAAGCCGAGTTCGAACACGTGGTGCGCCTGCACAGAACGCACCGGCCCGAAGCGCTCCAGCGTGTGCGCGCGGATCCATTTGTCGAGGACCAGGATTTCGCTGTCGTCCAGTCCCGAATAGGCCTTGGCGATCGGCACCAGCGCGTCGCCGTCCCACAGACCGAAGGTGTAATCGGTGTAGAGCGTGCTGCGACGGCCATGGCCCGATTGCGCGTAAAGCAGCACGGCATCAATTGTCAGCGGATCGATCTTCCACTTCCACCAGTCGCCGCGTCGGCGGCCGACCTGGTACGGCGACGCAAGGCGCTTGAGCATGAGGCCTTCGACGCCGCGTTCGCGCGCTTGCTCGCGCAGCAGTGCGGCTTGCATCCAATCGTCCGCTTGCACGCGTGGCGACACCACGATGTGCGGGTCGGCATGCGCCTCCACCAGTGACTGCAGCGCAGCGCGACGTTCGACCAGCGGCCGTTCGCGCCAATCTTCGCCATCGAGTTCCAGCAGGTCATACAGCTGCACGCGCACCGGCGTATCCGCGAGTGTCTTCGGGCCGGGCTTGAGCCGCTGGATGCGGGTCTGCAGCGCGGTGAACGGTAACGGCGCAGCGCCATCGCGCCATGCCAGCAATTCGCCGTCGAGCACGCAGTCGCGTGGCAATGTCGCCGCTGCGGCTTCGATTTCGGGGAAGCGGCCATCCAGCCGCTCCTCGCCGCGCGACCACAATGCGACCTCGCCATCGCGCCGGATCAATTGCAGGCGGATGCCGTCCCATTTCCACTCCAGCAGCCAGCCGTCGATGTCGCCCAGCGTGTGCGCGTCCGCTTCCAGCGGCGATGCCAGGAAGAACGGATACGGTTGCTGCCGGTCGCCCGGCAGTTCCTCGACGGTCAACAGGTCGCGCAGGAACTGCGGCTGCGGCGTCCACGCGCCGAGCATGCGCTGCGCGAGTCGCGCGATGTCGATGCCGGACAGTTCCGCCAAGGCCTGCTGCACCAGCCGCTGCGACACACCGACACGCAATGCGCCGGTCAGCAGCTTGTTGAACAGCAGGCGCTGGTCGAATGGCAGCGCGCGCCATGCATCGACGACCACCTTGCGTCGCACCTCGGCCTCCTTGCCCGCAACCGGCAGCAGGCGCTGTTCGATCCATTCCGACAAGGGCGTTTCCTCGTCGCGCCGCTCTGGATCGTCCAGCAACAAGGTCAGGGTTTCGGCGAGGTCTCCGACCTGGTCGTAGCTGTCGTCGACCAGCCAGTCGGGATAGCCGCTTTCCGCAACAATCCATTCGCGCAGTTCGCGGCTGCCGGCGATGCGCGCCTTCTTTGCACCAGTGACCTTGCCGCCCGCCAGCAGCCACAACGCCCACACCGCATCGGCTTCCGGCGCATCGCGGAAATACGCTAGCAAGGCCGCGCGCTTGTCGAGCGTCGCGGTGCTTTGGTCGAGTTTGCGATAGAGGTCGGCGAAGCGGCGCATCAGTCTTCGCCACCGAAATCAGTGGAGAAGGTTTCGGTGATGATGCCGTCCTCGTTCAACGCGCGCACGATCGCATCGGTATTGCCGTGCGTGGCGATGACGCGCGTCGCACCTGTTTCGCGGATGGTGCGCATCAGGTCGGGCCAGTCGGCGTGGTCGGAAATGACGAAGCCGCGGTCGTAGTTGCGCCGCCGGCGATTGCCGCGGATACGCATCCAGCCCGATGCAAACCCGGTCTGTGCGCGGCGGAACCGCCGCATCCACGCGCTGCCAGCAGCCGAGGGTGGTGCCAGGATCAACTGTCCCGCGAAGTCCGCGCCTTTTGCCGTGTCGCTGACGGGTTGCGTGTCGAGCAGGGCGATGCCCGATTGCCGGTACACCTCGACACCCGCCGCGATCGCGCCATGCACCAGCACCGGCTTGTCGGTGAACGCCATCAGTTCCGCCAGTACGCGTTGCGCCTTGCCAAGCGCGTAGCAGAACAACACGGCCGCTTCGCCATTGCCGGCGCACTCGTCGCGCCAGTCGACGATGTCGCGCGCGACATCGGGCGTGTGCGGCCAACGGTAGATCGGCAGTCCGAACGTGGCCTCGGTGATGAAGGTGTCGCAGGCCACGACCTCGAATGGCGCGCAGCTCGGATCCGGCTGGCGCTTGTAGTCGCCCGAAGCGACCCACACTTCGCCATCCACCTCGATGCGTACCTGCGCCGAACCGAGCACGTGGCCGGCGGAATGCAGCGACACGCGCGCAGCGCCGAGCTCGAACGCCTCGCCATACTCGTGCGGCTGGTAGTCCTGCTCGCCCAGCCGCCATTGCAGGATCGGCAGCCCGGCGCGCGTGCAGTGGTACCGGCCCATGCCGGTGCGCGAATGATCGGCATGCCCATGCGTGATCACCGCGCGCGCCACCGGTCGCCACGGATCGATATGGAAATCGCCCGCCGGGCAATACAGGCCCTCCGGGCGCAACTGGACCAGGTCACCCGTCATGCCACGCCTGTCACGACGGGATGGGCGCAACTGGCTGGCGCTGGCAAGAACGAAGCTGGCATCCACGCAATTTGACGGCAGCGGTGTGCAGGCGATGAAAAATGGCGACGCGTCCCATCGCGCGACAGCGACCGCAGGAGGCAACGGCACTGCGGGCTTCGCCGCAGCATGCAACATCGTCGTGCGCAACGGGCCAGGGTGAGCTTGATACGCGCAAGTGGTCTTGACCACCTGGTTGCGCCAGCCACGCTGCGTGACTGGCAGTCCGTCAGTCAGGATCGCTCAGGACCACACCGATGCATTGCCACCAATACCAGGCATCAACGCGCCTTCTTTTGCGTTGGCACGAACTGCATACGCACGGCCTCGTCCAGCTGGTTCGGCGGCAAGCGTCCCTGGTCGAGCAGGAAATTGTTGAATGCGAGCCGGTCGAAGCGGTCGCCGAGCGCCAGCTCACTCTCCACCCGCAGTTCCATGAGCCGGGTGTAGCCGTAGAAATAACTGCCGGCCTGTCCGGGCGAACGGAACTGGTAACGGTCGAGCTCTTGTCCCGCCATCGCGTTGGAGAGCACCACCTCTTCGCGCAACACCTTTTCCGCGCGCGCCCGGTCGATCAGCCCCAGGTTCAGCATCGGGTCGAGCATCGCCCGCGCAGCGCGCAGCAGGCGAAATTGCAATGCGATCAGCTGCCCGTCCAGTGGCTCGTACGGCACCATCTCGGCCTCGGCATACAGGGCCCAGCCTTCGGAGTTGACGGAGTTGCCCGCGAACAGTGCGCGCGCCAGCGACACGCCGCGTTCGATCATCGCCGTGGACTGCAGTTCGTGGCCGGGGCGCCCTTCATGCGCGCTCAGGGTCCAGGCGGCGGAGGGATAGTTGAAGTCGTCGTAGAGCGCATCGGCGCCGGACGCGGGGTTGCCCAAGGGCAGCACGAACTGGCCCTGCTCGCCGGTGTTGCCGATCAGCTGTGCACCGCGGAAGTGGGGCGCCGGTTGCGCGGCACTTTCGGCCGGCGTGCCAAGACGCATCACCATCGGGCGCTGCGGGACGTCGACGATGCGTTCGCGGCGGATGATCGGATCGATCGCCTCGATAATCGTGCGGTAGCGCGCTTCAAGCTGATCGTTGGGGATCGTGTCCTGCTTCAACGCGCGGATCACGGCGCGGTAATCGCGCGCGTCGATGCCCTTTTCCTTCGCCACCAGCGGCGCAATCTGCTGCATCATCGCGCGCGTCTCGATGAACTCCAGTTGCGCGCGCTGCATCAAGAGTTGCGGCGTGATATCGATCCCGACCTGCTTCAACCGAAACGCGTACAGCTCGGGCGGCAGCCTGGGCTCGACACGCGCGATCGGCAGCACGTCGGCGCGCAGCCAGTCCGTGTAAGCCTTGGCCTGCGTGTCAAATGCGGCCAGTGCCGGCGCGGCAGCGGCCTGCGGAAACTCGGCATACAGCTTGCGCACGCCGTCCAGATACGTCGGCGCATTCGCGATCGCTTGTTCGACCTCCAGCTTGGTCGGCTCCAGCAGACCCTTGCCGGCGCCTTCCAGATAGCGTGCCCTGGCTTCCGAAAAGATCGATGTGCTCTGCGGCCAAAGGCCGGCATACCGCTGCAGGCGCTCGACAGCTTTGGGTCGCCGCGCCGCGGCGGTCTGCGTCTGCAACAAGCCCTGCTGGCCGCGGAACACGCTTTGGGTCGCGTCGGTCCAGTCGCGCACGTATTTGGACGACAGCGTGCTGCCCTCGATCCGCAGCGCGGCGGCGTCGATCATGATCTGCAGGTCCTGGCGCACGTTGGGATCTCGCTCCAACCGCAGTGCCTGCTCAAGCGCGCTCCTGACCTGGGTCAGTGCTTCTCGGCGGCGCGCATCGACGCCAAGACCCATGTCCCGGGCCAGTCCGTCGTATTGCACCAGCCCGGTGGACGACGCTGCCTCGGGGTTGAACCGGGCTTCCGCGTCCAGTAACAGCTGCGCATGGGCGTTGCTTTTCGCGACCCACGCCGGGGCAGGTTTCGCTATTTCGGCCCGGGGCACAGCCGACGCGGCAGGCGATTGAGCGAGTACGGAAAACAGGGGCGACAGCAGCCCCAGGGTGATCGCAAGGACTAGCGGCTTCATCGGCAGCAACCGGTTGGGAGTGCCCGAATCATCGCGCGGAGATTGCGCGATGCCAAGCGCCGTGTATCACCCAAGCGGCAAGTTTTCATCCGATTTAAGGGATTTAAGGGGACGGAGTGAGCCACCCCTTTGTTCGGGCGACGTTTCGTCCACTGCATTTGCAATCAGTGGAATTGATGGTGGATGCCGCGAGGTGTTCAAGACGGACGCCATCTCGAGCTGACGCACGCGGACGACGCGCAGGCGATCACGCACATGCCCGACGCGACCGTGGGCGCCGTCCTGCACGACCCGCCACGGTTTGGAATCGCCGGGGAGCTGTATTCGCAAGCGTTCTACATCCAGCTGGCGCGCGTGCTGCGTCACGGCGGAGGTTGTTCCACTACGCCGGCAGCCCGAACAAGCTGACCAGCGGACGCGATGTCCCGCGCGAGGTGATGAAGCGGCTGGAGATCGCCGGCTTCAAGGCGCAGCTGGCACTGGATGGCCTGCTGGCCACGCGGCGTTGAACCGGCGGCGGGCTCGACACGCATGGATGCAGGCGAGCTGCATCCAGGTTGCTTATCGCATTGGGCCTGCGGGGCGCGCCGCTGGACCAGTGAACCGGCCATCGGCCACGTCACTCGGCTGCCAGCCGCGGTCGGCATCGATGCCGGTCACCCACCATGTGTGCGCGTCAATCTGCAGCGGGCCACGTACTCGCTCGTGAAAGCGCGTCGGCACCATCACCCCGCCCAGTTCGCGATAGTCAGTGAGCGTGGTGTCCACGTGCGCGCCTTGCGTGGTGCTGAATCCATTCAACGTCATGTGCACGCGATACAACAGGTACGTCTGTGGGTCGAACCACGCTACCACCTGGTCGCTCGGCGCCTCGCCGAAGCCGGGAGCGATGTCGGCCAGCACGCGCAGGTAGCGGCGACCCGCTTCGCTCGCATCCGGCATGCGGACCACGCGAGTGGCCCGCGCATTGAGGAACGACGGGCCGAAGTGGAATAGCTCGAACGCATCGGAGGTCATTGCGGTCGCGCTCAGCGTGTCCGGGTCGGTCACGCGCACGCCGTCGTAATGGACCTCGATGGCGCCGGCAGTGCGCACCACCTGCTTGATGCCCTTCGGCCCTTGGTGGCGTACCGCGTAACGACCCTGCGAGGGCGAGTAGCGCGCCTGCGACGTCACCCGGTAGCCCGCGTCCGACACCACCGGCTGGATGCGCTGGATCAGCGAGTACCAGCGCCCGTCGCTCGAATAGTTGAAGTCGCCGGGCCGCGTGCGCAGGTCGCCCCCGTGCGCGGACAGGCTGCGCGCCAGCACCGCGCGGCCATCCAGCCCGTCTGGGGCATCAAACGGCGCGGACGCCCTGGGGAACCCCGTCGCGCAGCCCGCCAGCACCGCGCCGGCGATGACAACCACGAAGCATCGGGTCAAAACGTTCATCGCGTGCGCTCCTGAAGGGGACTGCATCGTTTACGGCGCCCGCGCGGAAGTGGATGCAATGAACCCTTCGTTTGCGGACCGGTGCACCAGACCCGGGTTGCTCGATCCCGCTGCACGTGGACTGCTGGCCGGTTGCAGCCCGGAGTGAAACGGGTCGGAACCGCCGGCTCCAGTTCGCAGCCGGCTGGATCGCATCCTGCGCCTACCCCAATGACGATGCCGCCATGCTGGCCGACTCCACCGGCAGCTTCGCATCCATCCAGCCCTGGATGCCCGCCGACATCACGCGCACCCGGGTGTAGCCCATCGCCTTCGCGCGACGCGCCGCCAGCGGTGCCTTGCTGCACATCGGGTTTCCTTGCAGGTGTATTGCACGCCTTGGTCGCTGTGGTGGATGGCACTGTTTGCAAGCCTGCGACGCGCCAACGCCATGTCGAGCGCCGCACTGGCCAAGACTTGGTCTGCACGTTCGCCCATGGCCCATCCCACGATTCGGCGGGTGTGCACATCCAGCACCGCGGCCAGATGCAGCCAGCCCTGACGGGTCGGCACGCAGGTGATGTCGGCCACCCACACGCGTTCCGGGGCGGGGCTGGTGGACGGCCACGCGAGCGCGTTCGGCGCAGCGGGCACCCGCTGGTACGGACTGCGGGTGTGCAGGTAACGCCGACGCGTTTGCTCTGGATCGTATGGGCTTGCCGCAAGCGTTGCACCCGGTGCCGGGCGTACCCCACGGCAGCGCCCGCGCGAAGTATGCCGCCGCTTTTTTTAAGATCTCGTTCTCTTCCTTCAGCCGCGCGTTCTCGCGCTGGAGCACAGATAGTTCATCGCGGCGGGCCTTCGGCCGACCACTGCCTGACCCTGGTCGTCGCACAAGACCGAATCTGGAATTCCGGCACCACCACGACGAGTTGATCGGCCGGCCTGCCAATCACGCCCGGTGAGAACGTGGACAACCATCGATGGAGGTCCATCCCGTATGGAACGCCTTGCACCAGCACTTGGCCCGCTTCGCGCAGCAGCATCACCAAACCTGTAGCCTCGTTACGTTTACGGAGCCGCTGCGGGTTCGGGTCAACCTGCGCTATCCCCGCAACGATCCCTATCTACCACCGATGGCTATACTTCATTAG
Organism: Lysobacter sp.; assembly: GCA_026786005.1. Classification (GTDB taxonomy): domain Bacteria; phylum Pseudomonadota; class Gammaproteobacteria; order Xanthomonadales; family Xanthomonadaceae; genus JALYOU01. The sequence continues at coordinate 20,762 of JAJAYW010000049.1, forward strand.
ATCAAACCGGTTCGGGCTCCAATGCCTTTCCAGCCATCGGCACTCGAACATCAACTCCAGGGTCTGCAGCGATCGGCGTTCGCCTACTTCCTGCACGAAACAAATCCGGTCAATGGGCTGGTGCTGGACAAGACCGCACCGTTCTGGCCAGCCAGCATCGCCGCAACCGGCTTCGCACTGGCGTCCTATCCGGTCGCGATCGAACGCGGATTGATGACGAAAGACCTGGCGATCGAGCGCACGCTTGCGACGCTGCGATTCTTCTGGAAC